>WQVZ01000033.1 GCA_009785595.1 Defluviitaleaceae bacterium
ATTGCCGTTGTGTGTATACGGCCGGCAGAAATGGCAATTACATCATCCATGATGTGTATTGGGTCGTGGCGGGTATATCTGGTGCCGTCTCCAAGCTCACCGCTGCCGTTGTTGCCCCAGGTCCATAGGCCGCCGTCGGCTGTAAGTGCCACGGTGTGCGACTGTCCAGCGGATACAGCAATTACATTATCCATTACACGGACGGGGTAAGGGCGTTCGGCAATTGTGCCGTTGCCCAACTGACCTTGGCTGTTGGTACCTACGCCCCATAATGTGCCGTTGGTGTCAATTATCATTACGTGACCATGACCGGCCGCAACATAAGCCACATCTTCCATAACTTTTACGGGGTTGCGCTGGATTGCGGCGGCAACATCACCAAACATGCTATCCAAACCAAGTCCTCACGCCCATAAACTGTTGTCGGGTTGTATGCCAAAGCTAAAAAACCATCCCACCTCAACGGCTGTCCATGTCATGTTGCTTATGTTTTGGTTTGTGTCAGTGCCTATGGTCGTATTTGTATTTGTGTCCGCATCCAAAGCACTGTTTTCATCGTTTGACAGCAACTGGAAAATTCCAAAACATACCACCAGGGCAATTATGGCGGCGGCTACCAACACCCCTTTTTGCTTCGGCTTCTTTAAGGGTGAAGAAGCGGCGGGCGTTGGGCTGGTTTTTGTGCCACACTTAAGGCAAAAGTCGGCTTGCAGACCCGTTAGATCGTGTCCGCATTTTTTACAAAACATATGCATTTCTCCCATGGTCTATTGTTTAGGCACACCAATGGTAACACCATACACGGTATATTCCTCCGTGCCGTCCAGTCCAATTACCTTGTCGCATACATCCTGGGCATATGCCGCAATACAGCAAGACCCAAGCCCCAGCGCACAGGCAGAAAGCATCACATTTTGCCCCACGTGGCCAAGGTCAATAAGAGCCACCCGGTGGGCAAGCTCTTTGTACCGCCATTCGGCACGATAGGGCACGCAACTGATAAAAAGCACGCAGGACGCGGCGGCGGCCCATTTTTGGCCGGCCACCATATCGGTTATGGTGGTTTTGTAGTCGTCTATTTGGTGCAAAAACTCAATGGCCGCGGCCTTTTCGCCTACATGCGCCAATGGGTGATAGCGGTACATGCCGGGGGCCAGGCCCTCTATATTCTGCACAGCAATGTAAAGCTCAAATGGGTGGCGTGCGCCGCCAGACGGTGCAGGGCGCAGGGTAAACGCACTATTTTGTCCGCGATAATCCTGAATACCCATGGCGGTGTACAGCATAAATGCCAGCTGTGCCTGGGTCGTGGGGGTATTTTCGTCATAAACCCGTACACTGCGGCGTATATCTAACAAACTGGCGTAGCAAGGTTGGGTTGCAATGTCGTCAAAAGGCGGCAGGTGGATAAGTTCGCCCGCGGCGGCCTTGGAAACAGGCGGCGGGGCAATGCCCAATTGCTGGTCGCTTTGGGCCATGCCATCCAGGAAGGATGGGCATTTCATAAAGTTACGGCTGTCAGCTGTGCTCATGGGTTACACCTCCTAAAACATAGCCTCAACTTCGTCCCAAAGCTTGCCTTCGGCTAGGGCCAGTCCGGCGTCACGTATGGGCAGGCCCTTAGCTTGAGATAATTTGTAAACAATATTGCCGGCACCATGGCCCAAAAGATTACGCTCTTCGGCGGCGTCAACAATTTCTTTTACTTCTAATGAGCTAAAGCCCATGCGTAGCAGTATGCTGCGCTCTATAGCCGGGCTGGTATGGTCGTGCCCCAGCTTTAGCAAAGGATCTACCACCTGCTCTGTCAGTTGCCAAAAACGGGCTTTTAGCTCGTCATCACTAAGGTTGGCCAAATGGGCCCGCCTTTTATCAAAATCATCTTGGCGTTTCATTTAATTCCTCCTTTATGTGGGGTGCCGGTTAAAACCGGTTAAAATCATCCGGTTGAAAACCGGCTGGAAGCTTTCGGTTGAAAACCGATAAAGCCTAGAAGTTATCCATTAAGATAGGCTTGAAGGTCATTGTGTGTTTCGGCACCAAAAGATGCGCAGAAATACCCGCTATTCCAGATGGAACCGCCTATGCCCTTGTTTTTAAGTGATGGAAATTCTATTTGCAGTAGTCGAGAAGACCTACCCTTTAGTTGCTTCATAATGTCGCTGGGTGAAAAATTAGGCGGGCACAACAATTTTATATGGACATAGCTGTTGCCAATATTCCCGCCGCTTAGCACGACAATTCCTCTGGCGTTGCAATCTTGAATTAACAATTCCCTCAACCTTACCCTCATGACACTTTCTAAAAACGCAACTTTGTGCTTTGTGTGCCATACGAATTGGTAGTTAATATTTGTGATTGCTGGGCTTTTAATGTCGGACATGTCGCACCTCCCCTCGACTTTCAGTCGAAATTTTTAGCCGACTATTAGTCGGAATTTTCCAACCGGTTTTAACCGGCATTATTCCTCAAGTCGGCAATAGCCGTTTTCACAAAGTCAGCACTACTCTTGGTTTCTGCAACCAAAAAGTCAATATCAACATCCGTCACATCTTCGCCTGCTGGCAACTGCGCAAGAGCATTGCGCACCAGTGACTTACGCAAATATCCCATATCCACGTCACGAGCCGCAATAAGGCCGGGGTGCTCTGGCAGGATAATATTTTCGCCGCAAATTTCCTCGGTGGGGTCGCCAAAGCGTATATCTATGCCGTTTTGGCGCGCAAAGGATAATTGGGGTTGTATATGCTTGCCTGCGCCGGTATATTCTGTTTCCTGCACCACAATAATATTGTCCTCCGGCATCTCTTGCGCCAGGGCAAAGGCTGCCACCAGGGAAGTATTTCCCGCCGGGCCACGCTCCAGCCCTTCAAGGTTAGCCAGCAATTCCGTCATATAAAACACTTCGCCCTGGTTTACCAGCACATAACGGTCTATATAACGCAACGGCCGCGCCGCACTGCGTGGCATATCGCTTCTGTCCGGCCAACTGGCAAATGGTATGCCAAAACCTGTATGTCCTGTGGTGAAGGATTTGCGGTTAAAATGCCCGTCACTGGCCATGTGCAGTCCTTTTAGGTTAACACTGGCTGCAACAATCTGGGCGTTGCAATTTTCCCGCAAAAGCCCGCGGGCTGTGCCGGTAACGTTGCCGCCCCCGGCATGGGTGGTCATCACCACATCAGGGTCTTTGCCGCACAGTTGGCGTATTTGTTGGGCAATTTCTGCCCCTAGAGTCTCTACACCGGCAATGCCGAATGGTGAATACAAACTGGCGGAAAAATAGCCTGTCTCTTCTAAAATACTAAGAAATTTATAGAAAAGCTCCGGCCCGACGGTCATTTGTATAACTTCCGCGCCAAAAGCTTCGCATTTGCGAGTTTTTTCCAGTATCTCCGGCTGACCCATTTTACGGCTGTCAAAGCACTCCTGCACAATTATGGATTGAAGCCCCAATTTTGCCGCCTGGCTGGCAACCGCCGCGCCATAATTACCGCTGGTGGCTGCCGCAACGCCTTTAAAACCCAGTTTCTTAGCCGCGTATACCGCCGTGGCAGCACGTCTGTCTTTAAAGCTGCCGGAGGGGTTTGCCGCCTCGTCCTTAATAAATATGCGGGCACCAAAGCCTGGTTTGGCGCATTTTCTTGCCAGCGCCGTGATGTTGGGCAGCTCCAACATGGGGGTTTGTCCCACACCCTGGGATAGCTGTATACGCCGCACTTCCTCATATGGATAACCGGTGCTGGCCATAACGCCTTCGTAATCAAAGGCGAGCTTGCCTGTCTCGAACTTGCTGAAATCTATGCCCAGCGAGCCCATTAAAATCTCGTTTTTACGCGCCATTACGGCGGCAAATGACATATCCTTACTCACAACAGCCACCTCCAAACAAGATTTTGCGCGCATCACGGCCAATTTTAAGCACTTCCGGCACAAAATTGCCATAATCCACCGTGGTAGAAGGCTCTACTTCTTCCAAAATGCCTGCCTCAAGACGGCCGGTGGCGGTGCGTACCGTAGCTTGGCCGCCCATTGCGCAATCCGCTTCAAGATAGCCTTTAACCCACATATCCAGCGGCACCGCCGCCGTATCTGCTGGGATATTTGCGGCACGCTCCCCGGCTTTAAGGATGGTTGAGCGCACGCTCACCCAGGTTCCCTTTTTAATCATAATAATTCTCCTTGTTAAAAGTATTAATACAGGGCGACCGAGGACGGCCGCCCCTACGAATTATACTAACTTTTTGCCGGGCTTGATGAGCTTGCTAAAGTCACCCATAAACGCCCGTGGCACGGGGATGTCCAACATGGTGATAAGGCCGGGGTCGGCATTGATAACGTGTGGTATGCAGTTTACACCCATGGCGATGGTGCCTTGGCCGCCGTCGATTTCCGGAGTAATAGCCATAGAGATGGGCGGATTGCCTGTAAGCTCTATGTAATCGCCGGTGTGGGTGCCTTCCATTTCTGGCTCAATTTGTTGTGGATGGTACATATCAATAACAACTTCGCCGTTTTTCAGGCCTTGGCCGGTCATGTTAACCCCTGCCAGATGCCCCGCTGCCGCAAAACCATATGGGGACTTTCTGTCGATATTGGTTACAATAGGCTTCATTTGCTGTTTAAATTCATCAAGCTCAAGACCGAGGCCGTGGGCTATCATTCCGATAGATTCTGCAAAGCCAACGTGACCTGCCAGCGTGCCTTCTGCAACACCTTTGTCAAACTCTGCCACACTTGCGCCAACGCCCTGCTCTTCCATAACGGTTGGGCCAAAAGGCGAAAGGGAGTTAACACGCTTGCACATTACCTTTGTTACATCTGTCATGGCGGCGGAAAGCACCACAGCCAGTAAATCCATTACCAAGCCGGGGTTGATGCCTGTGCCCAGTACAGATATGCCATTTTTCTTGGCAACTTCGTCAATTTTAGCGGCCAAGGCCGGCTCTTGGGCGGTTGGAAAGCTCATTTCCTCGGCAATGGTGATTACGTTAACACCTTTGTTGGCCAGAGCTTCAATTTTAGGGAAAGCCTTTGCGGTAAAGCTATCTGTACACAGCAGCACTATATCACAGCTTTTTGCCGGTATGGCTTGATCAACATCGCTGGTTATGCGCGCGTCACATTGACGGCCGCTGCCACCCAAAACTTCTGTTACGGTCTTGTCCTGGCGGCTAGCATTACGGCAGCATACGCCGGTAATTTCTATGCCTTGCTTGGTTAAAAGCATACGGGCCATACCCTGACCCATTGCGCCAAAACCCCAAATTGCTACTTTTACATTGCTCATGATATATTCCTCCTGAATGTATAATTATTGTAGGGGCGGCATTTTGCCGCCACCATAAATCCTAGTCCAACAAATCAAACAACCTTAAAATAGTAATTATAGACTGTTCGCGGGTGTAATCTCCCTGTGGGTCAAACATATTGTTGCCAACGCCGCCCATAATGCCTGTAGACTGCATTTGCCCCACGGCATCAACAGCCCAATCGGACATCTGTGCATTATCAGCAAAGGTTGGAGCGGATGCTGCTATAGGCTGCCCTACTGCATTTGCCAGCCGTGCAAGCATAACCGCCGCTTGTTCGCGGGTCAGTTGCCCATTAGGGTCAAATCTGTTATCGCCCACGCCCAAAACAACACCAAGATATGCCATTTTTTGCACATTTACATCTGTCGTGTCGTTAAATTGCACACGCCCTGCAATCTCGCTGCCTGTTACTACTTCGTAGAGTGCTACAGCAAGGGCGGCAAATTCTGCCCGGGTTGCGGCCTGGGTGTAGCTGGATTGTAGGCTCTGGGGCACCAAATTGGCCGCTATGGCAGCGGCAACCTGTTCGGCTGCCCATGGGGACGGCTGCTCCGTCGCGGCTGCTATGTCTTTCGCAAAACTGAAATAGAAACCGCCTATCTCGTAAATTTCCGAAAAACGGACGCCATCACGGCTGCTAATAGAAACAAAATCCCAAAAACTTTCTGGTCTCGGAGTAAATTTTATGCCCCAAGAGCCATCGGAAAGCTCATTCCACGCGGTAAATCTCCCTTCTGCCATGTGATATTCACCGCCGGGTCGCCACCATTCGCCGGTGTAGCCGTGATGAGTCCAAAACCAATGCGAAACCACATCCAACCCGTATGGATCCAACACGTGGGGCAAGCCATCATTGCGTACAAATGTAACCTCTGCGCCGGAAGGGGGGAGCATGAATACATTTACGTTCATTTCTGTATCATAGTGATATCCTGAAATTACTACCGTGTGTGTTTCTTGCCCAAGTAAATTGGGAATAGTAATGGTGTATTCCTCTCCTACAAAGGTTCTTCTCTCGGCAGCAACAGGCATCGCTAAACCCACACAAATCACAAGAGCAAGCACAAGACCGATAATTCTTCTTTTCACTGCAAGCATCTCCTCTTTTTGAACATTAACGCCCTATTGTTGCCACCAGTACAGCCTTTATGGTATGCATACGGTTTTCTGCTTCATCAAACACCACAGAATGGCGACTGCGGAACACCTCGTCGGTTACTTCTCTTATGTCATAACCCAAATCCATTTGTTCTTTGGCCATTTTGGTTTCAAAGTCATGGAAAGCAGGCAGACAGTGCAGGAACAACACATCGGGGTTGCCGGTTTTTGCCAGCAGCTCCATGGTTACTTTGTATGGGGTCAGCATCTTTACTCTGTCGGGAATTTGTGCTTCTTCGCCCATAGATGCCCAAACATCGGTGTAAATAACGTCGGCACCGGCCAGGCAAGCCTCGTCACTGCTTACTTCTATGGTTGCGCCTGTTTGGGCCGCAACGGCCTGTACGCGGGTCAATATATCTTCGTCCACCTTCATGCTGGCCGGCCCATATGCTACGTAATGCATACCCATTTTTGCGCAGCCATACATCCATGCATAGGACATATTGTTGCGGATATCGCCGCAAAACACCACTTTAATTTGATTTAATGCCTTTTTGCTGTGTTCTTCGATGGTCATAAGGTCTGCCAAAATTTGTGTGGGATGGTCAACGTCTGTAAGGCCGTTAAACACCGGCACGCCGGAATATTTTGCCAAATCTTCTACTACTTTTTGCTCAAAGCCCCGGTATTCTATGCCGTCATAATATCGACCCAATACCCTGGCAGAATCTTCCAGACTTTCTTTTTTGCCCATTTGAGAGCTTCCGCTGTCTAAGAAGGTAATGCTTCCACCCTCGTCATATACGGCCACTTCAAATGCACAGCGCGTGCGGGTTGATGCTTTTTCAAACAACAACACAACATTTTTGCGCAACAAGGCATCGCCAATGACGCCCATACGCTTTTTGGCCTTTAGGTTGTGGGATAAATCCAGCATATAGCGGATTTCTTCCGGGCTAAAATCCATCAGTGTCAAAAAACTTCTTCCTTTAAGGTTAACCGGCATGTAAAATCTATCCTTTCATTTTTAAATGGTTTACAAATTCACAATTTTGCGGACGAGCACAGCTCGCTTCTACAGCCTGCTTCTAATTAGCGGCATGGACATACATCTTGGGCCGCCCCGTCCGCGGGACAACTCCGATGACGATATCTCTAACACCGTTATGCCTTCCTCCCGCAGACGACGATTGGTTATGTTGTTACGGTTGTAACATACCACCACGCCGGGGGCTATTGCCAGGGTGTTGGCGGCATCGTTCCATTGCTCTCGGGCACTGGCTACGCTGTCCAGACCGCCGCAATTAATAAGCATAACCTTGTCCAGCCCAAGATATTTGGCCAAAACCTTGTCCAGCGGGGCTTTATAGCTTTCGGCTACAAAATCGCCGCTGGCGTCAATTTTCTTTAGGGCATACACCTGCATGTCCTTTTGTATGCCGGCATATATGGTAAATTTGTCGTAATCCACCTGGGTAAATACGGTGTCAAGATGCATATATGCCCGCACATGGGGAATTTCCACAGCCAGCACGGTATCTACAGTGCTTTCTTCATCCGCAAATAGGTTTTTGGCAAAAATTTCTATGGCTTCGGGATATGTGCGCTGGGACAGACCCACAGCCACCACTTTTTCGTTTAAATTAAGGATGTCGCCGCCTTCAATATAAAAAGGCCAGTGGTTTTTGTAGCAAAACTTTACCTTGTCGACAAAATCTGGATGGTAATCAAAGATATATTTGCTAAAAATGGTCTCTCTGTGGCGTATAGAATAGCGCATATGGCTGTGTGACACCCGGTTGCCCACAGACGCAAATGGGTCACGGGTAAAGTATAAATTAGGCATGGGTGGCATGACAAAATCCGCATCAGAAGACACCAAACGGCACAGCGGCCCTGTGCTTTCCGGCGGATTAAATTGGGCTGCGGTAAGGCCAACAATGGCCTGCCCCACAACTTCTTCCTCCGTCATGCTGGAAAAAAAGCTGGTTAATTCGTTGCGATACCGCTCTGCAATGCTGCCGGATTGACCAATAAGTTCTTTTACAAATTGTTCTTTAGCACTTGGACTGGCCTTTAAAGCCTGGGCAGCCAGATCCGTCAGATACAGTACCTCGGCACCATTATCCCGCAGCACCTGGGCAAATTCGTCGTGTTCTTGCTGGGCCACATCCAGATATGGTATGTCATCAAAAAGCAAATCTGCCAAAGAAGACGGCGAAAGCTGCTCCAGCTCCCGGCCGGGCCTGTGCAGCAACACTTTTTTCAGCTTGCCAATCTCGTTATGAACCTGAATGGCTGAACTCACAATATCTCCTCCTGTAAGTTATCGTTCTTGGATAGTGATTTTTGCGGTCAAAATTTTGCTGAAATTTCTACTTCGATTATATCTTACCTATGCAATTTGTCAATAGTTTTCTTTGCTATTGTGTACGTCATGGAAGGAATTGCCAGACACATATTTGGTCGAGCATTAGCACACACTTTGTGCTACGACCAGCCGGGTAATATTCTAACATCTTTTGCCATATTCTGCAACACGGCACTTTTACAAAATATGGCCAAAATTTATCTTGCTTTTTTGCAAAATGTTTGTTATAATGGCCCTTATGGATTTACCAAGTATTGCAGGGAGGTGTCAAAATGGCTGCAAGATGCGAAATTTCCGGCAAGGGCGTTATGTCCGGCCACAAAATAAGCATTACGAGAAGCAATGTATCTCGTCGCGCTAACAGGAAATGGAAGCCCAATCTTAAAAAAGTGCGGGTTATGGACGAAAACGGAACCGTGAAAACCATGAAGATCTGTGTGAAAGAGCTACGCAACTTGAAACGCTCCAAAAAATATTCAAGAGTTGTCTAAAAACAAGGCGTGTTCTTTCCACAGAACCGCCTTTTGCTACACTTTGGGATATTTTTGGCCGTAAGTTTTAGGGGGTGGGTATGGATAAAATTAGGATATTAAGCATTTTTGGCACACGGCCGGAGGCCACAAAAATGGCATCGTTGGTTAAGACGCTTGAGGCTTGTTCATCGGTAGACTCTATGGTATGCGTGACGGCCCAGCACCGCCATATGCTGGATCAAGTATTGACCACATTAAACATCACGCCGGATTATGACCTGGATATTATGGTTCAAAATCAAGACCTGGCCCACATAACCACAGCGGCCCTAAACGGCCTGCTGGGCGTGATAAAAGAGACTGCCCCCCATCTTATTCTTGCCCACGGCGACACCACAACCACCCTGGCCGCCGGCTTGGCGGCATATTACGCGGGGGTAAAGCTGGGGCATGTGGAGGCGGGTTTGCGCACCTATGATAAATTTGCGCCATATCCGGAAGAGGTAAACAGGCGGATTGCCGCCGTGCTGGCGGATATAAATTTTGCGCCAACGGCGGGTGCCAAGGTCAATTTGTTGGCAGAAAATGTTAATGAGGACAGCATATATGTAACGGGCAATACGGCCATTGACCTTATTTCCGGCATTGTGCGGGCGGATTATGTTTTCAAAGAGCCGCGGCTTAGTGACATAAACTTCGCCGGCAAGCGTGTTATAGCCATGACAGCACACAGGCGTGAAAATTATGGCTTGCCACTGGAAAATATTTGCAAAGCCGTGAAACGCCTTGTGGAAGATTTTGATGATGTGCATGTGGTGTACCCTGTGCATCTTAGCCCTGCTGTGCGAAATGTAGTTTTCGATATGCTGGGGAACAATGACAAAATTAGCTTGATAGACCCAATAGACTGGGAAGATGCACTTAATATGATGGCGCGTTCTTATATGATTATGACTGACAGCGGCGGCTTGCAGGAAGAAGCACCCCATTTGAACAGACCCGTGATAGTGCTGAGGGATGTGACGGAGCGTCCGGAAGGGCTGGCCACTGGGTGTTTGGCTTTGGCAGGCACCGAGGAAGCTGCAATATATGATTTTGGAGCAAAACTGCTTACAGACCCGGCGCTTTACGCCAAAATGGCCGCCGCAAGAAATCCTTTTGGGGATGGACAGGCGTCGTCGCGGATATTGGCCGCTATATTGCATCACTTTGGGCACACAAGGGACAGACCAATCGATTTTGCGTAGGGGCGACTTGCAGTCGCCTGCGGGCGGAGGAACGCCGCACCACAAAGGGAGTGCATCATGAAGCTGTCAAACACGGGTAAAGGGCTTATAAAAGGCGTAATAATTCTATCGGCAACGGGTTTTGCTATAGGTGCCTTTTTTGTACCCAATGTGTTGTTTTATGCTGTGGGTATTGGCATTGGTGCTGCCATCAGCGTTTTAAAGACAATCTTGCTGGAGCGTTCGGTTAACAAGGTTATGGAAGCAGAAAAAAAATCCAGTGCGCGTAATGCCATGCGCATGGGTTATATGTCCAGGCATTTACTTACGGCTTTGGTACTTTTTGCCGCTGTATATTTTCTTGAATTATCCGGCCTTATTGGTGCCTTTGTAGGTACGCTTGCTCTAACGCTTTCGGCATATTTTATTAAATTTTTCGGTAAGGAGGGCAAGGAGGCGTCATGAATTTTGACAATTCGGTCTTTCGCAGAATTTATTTTACCGACCACATCTTCATAAACATCAGCCAAACCCTTATATCCACATGGATTATCGGGGCGATTTTAATTGCTTTGGCCATTGTGGTGCGCATAAAAATTAAGAACTTTAAGCCTGTGCCTGAGACAAAGTTCCAAAATATTGTGGAGCTTACCGTGGAGATGTTCGACAACCATGTCACCAGCATAATGACCAAAAAATACAGTTATTTTGGCAATTGGTTTTTTGGTCTTTTTCTGTTTTTTCTGGTGGCAAATATCATCGGCATTACAGGATTGCGGCCGCCAACGGCGGATTTGGCCGTAACATATGCTATGGGTTTTGTTACGGTGGTGTTGATGCAGGTTATAGGCATAAAGCATCGCAAATGGCGACATTTTACAGATTTTTTCAAACCTTTTCCGCTGTTTATGCCCCTTAATATCATAAGCGACTTTTCCAGATCCATCTCCTTGGGTATCCGCCTTTTTGGTAATATGATGGGCGGGCTTATAATCATGGGTCTGGTGTATTATCTGCTGCCGTGGTTTGTAACCATAGGGCCGCCGGCGGTATTGTCCATGTATTTTGATATTTTTGTGGGGGCATTACATGCCTTTATCTTCGTCACGTTGTCTATGTACTTTATGATGATGAAGGCCCCAATGGACGAATAATTTTGCAGTAAAATATATTTTCTTAGGAGGAAGAGAGATGTTTTTTAGTCAGATGTATGAAAGCATAGTTGGTGTACTTACTGTTACCGCCCAAACAGGCGGCGACCCCATTTCCAATATTTTGGCGGCTTCTGCCATTGGTGCGGCCATTGCGGTTTTGGCAAGCATGGCGCCGTCTTTTACCCAGGGTTTGGCCGCGGGTAAAGCCGTTGAGGCCGTTGGGCGTCAACCGGAAGCTACGGGACAAATACGCTCTACGCTGCTTATTGGTGGTGTGGTGGCGGAGACAGGCGGTGTTTACGGTCTTTTGGTGGCCTTGATACTGCTTTTCCTTAACCCTTTTGTAGACATGTACATCGACGCAATACAGCGCCTCTAGCATCTAGTTTCTAGTCTCTAGGAAGGAGGTCGCCTTTTTGTTTGATTATATACCCGAATATTCCAATATGCTTAGCTTTGACTGGGCTTTTGTTATGAACCTGCTGCTTGTGCTGATTAATCTGGGCATTATCATCTTTTTGCTGTCCTGGCTTTTGTACAAACCCGTGCTGGGGTTTCTTGCCCAGCGCAAAGAGCGTATCCGCAGCGAGCTTGCCCAGGCAGCGGAAAATCTGCGTGTGTCTGAAGAAAAAAAGACCCAATATGATACCAAGCTGGCCGCCATTAAAACAGAGCGAGAGGATATTTTAGACGCCGCTCGCCGTGTGGCTGGTGAGCGCGAGGCGGAAATAATAGTAAATGCCAATGCCGAGGCTGGTCTTATTATGGAGCGGGCACGCAGAGAAATTGACCAAGAGCGGGAGAAAGCCAAAGACGAGATGCGCAGCCAGATTATCCAGGTTTCGGCCATGATGGCAGAGCGGCTTATGGGCAGCGGCATGGATGTGTCTACCCGCGACAAATTGCTCAATGAAGCCATAACAGAACTGGGGGATGCCGAGTGGAGAGGATAGCAGTTTTGCGCTATGCCGAGGCGTTGTTTGGGCTTGCTGTGGAGAAAAACAGCGTGGCCGCCTATAACCAGGCCGCCGCAAGCATCCTGTTTGTATTTGAACAAGACGAAAATATACGCGCCGCCATGGATAATCCGGCTATACCCATTGTGGATAAGGTCGCGGCCTTAAAAGCGGCCTTTTTGGACAGGGTGCCGGAGGATTTTGTCGGTCTGCTGGCCCTAATGTTGCGCCGTGGCCGCAATAAGGAAATTATGCCTGTGTTGCGCCATTTTGACGTGCTATATAAAGAATATAGCCGTATGGCCGTGGCGAGACTGTATTCGCCGGAAGAGTTACCGACGGCAAAGGTGGCCGAGATAACAAGCATTTTATCAAAAAAGCTAGATAAGACAATACAGATAGAGTGCATCATTGACAAAAGCCTTATAGCCGGTTTTCGTGTAGAAGTAGACGGCTTTGTCTTTGACGGCAGTGCAAAGCACCAAATGGATAGGATGAAGCGGCAGTTACTGGGCAAAGCGTTTTGATCTTGGTGACCGATTGGTTCGAGTGCGTACGCTGCGTTTACGCAGCGTCAACCCAACGTTGCGTGTAACGCAACGTGAAAAACCACGGAGCGTTAACGCTCCGTGCGCTGTCGAGGGTTATCGGCCCTCAATTACATGAGTTAGGAGATTTGGATTATGAGTCTCAGACCTGAAGAAATTAGTTCTGTCATTAAAGAGCAAATAAAGGGATTTTCGGCTAAGCTGGATGTCTCTGAAGTTGGCACAGTTATACAGGTTGGAGACGGCATTGCCCGTGTTTTTGGCCTGGAAAACGCCATGAGCGGCGAACTGCTTGAATTTGTGCAAGCGGATGTATACGGCATGGTTCTTAATTTGGAAGAGGACAATGTAGGCGTGGTGCTGCTTGGCAGCGATGAGGCCATAAAAGAAGGGGATACCGTGCGTCTGACAGGCCGTGTTGCGGAAGTACCTGTTGGGGACGCTATGCTTGGGCGTGTTGTAAATGCTTTGGGCGAACCTGCCGATGGAAAAGGCCCCATTATTACCTCTCGTTCTCGTCCCATAGAGCGTGTGGCCCCTGGTGTAATTACTCGTGAAGAAGTTGGTGTGCCTGTACAGACAGGCATTAAAGCCATTGACGCCATGGTGCCTATTGGCCGTGGCCAGCGCGAGCTTATACTGGGTGACCGTCAGACGGGCAAAACGGCCATATGCATAGATACCATAATCAACCAAAAAGGGCAAGACCTGCTGTGCGTATATGTGGCCATCGGGCAAAAGGCCAGCACCGTGGCCCGTGTGGTGTCTGTGCTGGAAAATACCGGTGCCATGGACTATACCACCGTGGTTGTGGCCAATGCCTCTGATACCGCGCCCTTGCAATACATTGCCCCATATTGCGGCGTAGCCATTGCCGAGGAATGGATGGAACAGGGCAAAGACGTGCTGGTTATTTATGACGACTTATCCAAGCACGCCGTGGCCTATCGCGCCATGTCCTTGCTGCTTCGCCGCCCGCCTGGGCGTGAAGCCTATCCCGGCGATGTATTTTACCTGCACAGCCGCTTATTGGAGCGGGCCGCACGCCTTAACAGTGAATACGGCGGCGGCTCTATAACGGCTCTGCCTATTATCGAAACCCAGGCGGGAGACGTTTCTGCCTATATTCCCACAAATGTCATATCCATCACCGATGGACAAATATATCTTGAAAGCGACATGTTTAACGCCGGCGTGCGGCCGGCTGTAAACCCCGGCCTTTCCGTATCCCGCGTGGGTGGTGCTGCCCAAATTAAGGCCATGCGTAAAATTGCGGGGCCTATACGTGTAGAATTGGCCCAATATCGCGAGCTTGCGTCTTTTGCACAATTTGGGTCAGAGCTGGATAAGGACACCCTGGAGCGTCTTAACCATGGCCTACGTATTGTGGAAATTCTGAAACAACAACAATACAAGCCCATGCCTGTTGAAGAGCAGGTGCTGGTGCTATATGCCGTGACGGGGCGATATTTTGCCGATGTTTTGGTGGCGGATATTTTGGCGGCAGAAAAGTTCTTGCTGGATGCTTTCCGCACCAGTCATCCCGATATCTTGAAAGAAATTCGTGAGAAAAAAGAGCTGTCGGCCGAGCTTGAGGAAAAAACTAAGGCGGCACTTAAAGAAGTCATGGAGGCTTTTAGGCGTAAGCAAGGCGAAATGAAGCTGCCTGACGAAGAATAAAGGAGGTGTGACATATGCCTACAATGCGTGATATAAAGGGGCGCATACGCTCTGTCACCACCACCAAAAAAACCACAAAGGCTATGAATTTGGTGTCCAGCTCTAAATTAAGCCGGGCCAAGGCCAAGCTGACACGGGGCACACCGTTTTTTGAGCAAATGCGCCGGGTTATTGTTAATGTTGTGGACAGTGCTGGGGAAGTTGAGCATAAATATTTTGAAAAGCGCCGGGTAAAGCGCAGTTTGGTCATTGTAATAGCTAATGACAGGGGCCTTTGCGGCGGTTATAATGCCAATGTATGCAAATATGCCGTGGGGCTGGCTAACTCTATCCCAAATGATGTTGTGTTTTTCACCATTGGCAAAAAAGCCAGGGATTTTATGCGCAACTTAGGCGGGCCGGGCCATGACGGTGAGATTGATGATGGTGGCATCATTGACCATATGACCGGAATATCAGAAAATCCTTTTTATGACGATGCTTTGGACATTGCCGATAAAATAATGCCCTTGTACGAATCCGGCCTTATTGACGAGGTGCATGTATGTTACACCCAGTTTGTTACGGCCATTACCTATGTGCCCACGTCTATAAGAATTTTGCCCCTGGACGCGGCGGATTTTGCCGAAGAAACCAAAGCAAAAGGCGGCATGAGGGCTTTGATGAAATTTGAACCAAGTCCGGATGAAGTGCTGGATTATGTGGTGCCGAAATATCTGGCGACCATACTGTTTTCAGCCCTTACAACCTCTGCGGCGGCGGGCCAGGCGGCCACGATGATGGCTATGGATTCTGCCACAGAAAATGCGGAAAATATCATAGATGGGCTGACGCTGATGTATAATAGGGCGCGCCAAGCGGCAATTACGCAGGAAGTATCGGAGATTGTCGGCGGGGCCAATGCTCTTAAATAATGGTGCCGGTTAAAACCGGTTAAAATTTTCGGCTGAAAGCCGACTAAAGATTCCGACTGAAAGTCGGGACAGAGGTACAAATATGGATTATATACAATACATCCGCAAAAAAGTCGGCCATGATATGATTATCATGGTGGGTTGCGGTGTTTTCCCATATAAAGATGGCAAGGTATTATTGCAACGCCGCAAGGACAACAATTGTTGGGCGTGTCACGGCGGCGGCATGAATATAGGCGAAACCCCCGAAGAAGTAGCTAAAAGAGAGCTGCTTGAAGAAACCGGGCTTGTGGCTGAAAAGCTGGAGCTTTTGGGTGTGTTTTCCGGGTCGGATATGCTTTACACATACCCAAATGATGACCAAGTATGCATTGTGGCCGTATCTTATGTTTGCCAAGAATTTTCTGGCAACCTATTGGCCCAAAGAGACGAGGTATCGGAGCTTAAATGGTTTGACATAGACGACATACCCCACAACATAAGCCCGCCCGACAGACAAACCATGGCGGCATTTGTGAAGTGGGCCAAGGCCAAGTGACTTCCAGTCGCAAATTCAACCGGTTTCCAACCGGAATTTTCCAACCGGTTTTAACCGGCAACCTTTATAAAGCAAACCGAAACGAGGTGAAATTTTGGCAAATATAGGCAAAATTACTCAAATTATTGGGGCGGTGCTGGACATCAAATTTCCAGAGGGAAGCATGCCCAACCTGTACAATGCTGTAGAGGTAAAGACCCCCGACGGCCATCTTGTGGCCGAAGTTGCCCAACATCTGGGTGATGGCGTGGTGCGCTGTATCGCCATGGGTTCTACCGATGGCCTTAAACGCAATATGGAGGCTATTGACACCGGCGAGGCCATTGCTGTGCCTGTGGGCGAGGAGACTCTGGGGCGTATTTTTAATGTACTGGGCGAACCAATTGACAACAAGCCCGCTCCTGCGGGTGCGCCAAAATGGAAAATACACCGGGTCGCCCCAAGTTTTGCCCAGCAGGCGGCGGCCACTGACCTGCTGGAAACCGGCATTAAGGCAATAGACCTGCTGTGTCCATATGCAAAAGGCGGCAAAATAGGTCTGTTTGGCGGCGCAGGCGTTGGCAAGACGGTGCTTATTATGGAACTTATCCGCAATATTGCCACCGAGCATGGCGGATATTCTGTATTTGCGGGGGTAGGGGAACGCACCCGTGAAGGCAATGATCTTTACCACGAAATGGCGGGCACAGGTGTTATCAACAAAACGGCATTGTGTTTTGGCCAGATGAACGAACCACCGGGCGCACGTATGCGCATAGCTCTGACGGGCCTTACCATGGCGGAGTATTTCCGTGATGAGCAAAATCAGGACGTACTGCTGTTTGTTGATAATATTTTCCGTTTTATTCAAGCCGGCTCCGAGGTATCAGCCCTGCTGGGCCGTATGCCTTCTGCGGTGGGCTATCAGCCTACGCTGGCCACAGAAGTTGGTATGCTGCAAGAACGCATAACCTCCACAAACCGAGGCTCCATCACATCTGTACAGGCGGTTTATGTTCCGGCGGATGACTATACCGATCCGGCACCGGCCACCACCTTTGCCCATCTGGATGCTACCACGGCTTTGTCGCGCAGCATTGTGGAGCTGGGTATATACCCGGCTATTGACCCGTTGGCATCCACTTCCCGTATCCTTGACCCGCAAGTGCTGGGAGAAGAGCACTATAACACCGCACGCGGCGTACAGGAGATTTTGCAGCGATACAAAGAGCTACAGGATATTATTGCGATATTGGGTATGGATGAGCTTTCAGAAGCTGACAAAATAACCGTGTCCCGTGCCCGCAAGGTACAGCGTTTCCTGTCTCAACCCTTCTTTGTGGCGGAGAAATTTACCGGCTATGATGGCCGCTATGTGCCTGTGGCCGAGACCGTGCGCAGCTTTGCGGAGATTTTAGAAGGCAAACACGATGATATTTCTGAAGGATTTTTCCTTAATGCCGGAAGCATAGATGACGTGTTGGAACGCTACAAGAATAGGTAGGTGAAGTCCATGTCCGAGATAATCGGCGGCAAAAACAAAAAACTGCGCCTTAAAATTGTCACCCCCACAAAGCTGGTTTTTGACGCGGATGTGGACAGGGTTACATTGCAGACTATTGATGGCCAAATGGGGGTATTGGTGGGCCATGCGCCTGTCACCACCGTGCTGGGTTTTGGCTCTTTGCGGGCATATAATGACGAAAATATAGAGCAATTTACCGTTTTTGGCGGTTTTTGCGAGATAAACCAACAAGGGGCCACGGTGCTGGCTGATGTGGCAGAGCATCCATCAGAGATTGATGCCGAGCGGGCTAAACAGGCCAGAGAACGGGCCGAGCGCCGCATAAAAGAGCGCAATGCAGATATGGATGAAAAACGGGCCAAGGCGGCCCTGCGCAAGGCCCTTGTGCGGCTGGATCTTTCCGGCATACCAACTATCACCGAAGAAAACGCCAAAAAATAATTCTCACAACCGCATACTTTTTCCGGGGACCTGCGTATACTTAGTAGATAAGATATTACAGCAAGTCCCTATTGTTTTATGACGAACGAGAATTAGGAGGATGAAATATGCATAACGAGAGACTGCAAGTGCTTAAAATGGTAGAAGATGGCAAGATAACCGTAGACGAAGCCACCGAATTGTTGGCGGCTCTACATGCCACAGGGGGTGACCCGGGCATAAGTTTTGAGGAGCGGTTCAAAGACTTTACCAAGGACATGAAGGAATTTGCCAAAGATGTGACCTGCAAAGTTAATGAATTGACCAAAAAGGCCGAGCCTAAGATTAAAGAATTTACCAAAACTGTGGCGGCCAAGACTGCTAATATCGCCGATAATATCTCCAACAGCCTTAACGAGGCCATCAAAAATATGGAGAATTGTGGCTGCGAATGTGAATGTGAATGTGAATGCAAGGAAGAGGCACCGGCAGACAACGGCCCAAGGCCGGAAGAGCAAAAAGAATCGCAAGAATAGCACAAAAAATGGGCAGGTTGCGTACCTGCCCATTTTTGTGTGTGCTAGACTTCAGAATCGTTAACGTGGACAATTTGCGACCGGAAACGCAAATCCAGCAGCTTTTTGGATGCGAATATAATTGCGACAAGATACAACATCAGCAACAACAGACTAAATATAAAGCTATCGCCAGGTGTGGTGGGAAAACCGCCGACCGCCATTATAAAATAACCCGACAATCCTTGCAGAAAATAAACCGGTGTTATATAAAATGAAAATCCGATAAAATATGTAGTGATCATATAGAAGGCAATAAAGGCTAAAAGAGCATTTTTAAAAAGATGTCCGACAAAAATCCCAAAAATAGCGCAGGATAGCAAGTGCACAAATGTCCATGATATGGCCGATATGTAATATAATAAATTTGGTCTCCACAGACCTTCTATTTCATACAAACCCAGCAACATCTGCATTTCTTCTGTGCCGCGCATTTGAAAGTATCTAAAATAACCCGTGGCAATCCCTAAAACAGAGACAACAACTAACAAAGCCGCAACAAAGCAAAAAACAGTAAACATTTGCTTTTTTAGAACGCCAAAGGTCTTTATATTCTCTGATGTCTCATTTTTATTTCGATAAGCCATTGTGGCTATGGCTATTCCTGTCAACATCAAGGTAACTTGACCTATCCATGTAGCCCTTATTAAAACCCAATTTAATATCCAGGATGGATGGTTTGATAGAACTTGGTATGCCTGGAAAAACTCAGAAGGCATTGTGTGGAAGGCTTCGCCGCGCAAAGGTGAAACACCAAATATGTCCATATTGCGCGTTATTGTTTGCTCTATCATCTGTGCCGAGAAATCGTGCAGCATACCCATTGATAGAAAATTAAACGACCATGTGTAAACGGTGTAAAGAATTGTTAAAATTACGCAAATGAAAATAAACATGACAACATTGTCAAAATAAAGTCTATTTTTTAGCATATTGTAAATATTCACC
>WQVZ01000034.1 GCA_009785595.1 Defluviitaleaceae bacterium
GCCAGGTTTAGGGGCGATAATTCTTTGGGTTGTGTGTTTTTGGTTAGTTGTTGAAATGCCATGTTGTGCCCTCTCTGGTGTCTTTGATGGTGACATTGCGGGCGGTGAGAGTGTTGCGGATTTCGTCGGCCAGGGCGAAGTTTTTGGCGGCTTTGGCGGCGTTGCGCTGGGCGATTAGGTTTTCGATTTCGGCGGTGTCTGTGTTGGTATTGTCAGCGTCGAGGAGAATACCTAAGATGTCGCACATAAAGTTGATTTCGTCTAAAACCAATTGTATAAAATTGCGACCAGCGGTGTTGGTGGTTTTGTTGGCGAATTTAACAAGCTCGAAGATGGCGGTGATGGCGTTGGCGGTGTTGAGGTCATCGCTTAGAGCGGCTTCAAAATCTTGACGGAAGCGAGGAATTTCGGTGATTTCCGGGTTATTTACGGGTTGCGCTGACGGGAATTTTTCTAAAAAAGTGCGCTTGCAGTTTTTTATGCGTTCTAGTCCGGATTGGGCAGCGGCGAGAAGTTCTTCGCTGAAATTAAGTGGGCTGCGGTAATGTACGCTAAGTATAAAAAAGCGCAACACGGGGTAGGGGAATTTTTGTACGATATCCCGCACTAGGAAGGAATTGCCGGCTGATTTGGACATTTTTTGGTTATCGAAAAGCAACATGCCGTTGTGCAACCAATAGTTAACAAATGGTGTATCGGATTGAGCTTCGCTTTGGGCGATTTCGTTTTCGTGATGGGGAAAGATGAGGTCTTCGCCGCCACAGTGGATGTCGATGGTTTGGCCGATATATTTGCGGGCCATGACGGAACATTCGATATGCCAGCCGGGGCGGCCGGGGCCCCAAGGGCTGTCCCAGTTGGGTTCGCCGGGTTTGGCGGCTTTCCAGAGGACGAAGTCGGAGGGGTGGGATTTGTCAGAATTTATCTCTACGCGAGCGCCTGCCTCCAGGTCGTCGATATTTTTTTTGGAGAGTTTGCCGTAGTTATCGGCTTTTGGGGCGCGAAAATAGACGGTGCCGTCCACATCGTAGGCGAAGCCTTTGTCGATAAGGTGTTGGACAAGGGCGATGATGTCGGGGATTTCTTGGGAAACCCGGGGGAAATGGGCGGCTGGGCGAATGTTGAAACCCTCCATATCGGTGAAAAATTCGTGGATATAGGTGTTGGCGATGTCCAGAAAACTCACGCTTTGCTCGTTAGCTCGTTTGATGATTTTGTCATCAATATCTGTAAAATTTTGTACGAGATTGACATCGTAGCCAGTATATTCCAGAAAGCGGTGGAGAACGTCAAAGACCACATGGGGGCGAAAATTGCCTATGTGGGCAAAATTGTGAACCGTGGGGCCGCAGACGTAAATGCCGGCTTTGCCGGGGTTGACGGGAACGAAGGGCCGTTTTGTACGGGTAAGTGTGCAATATAGTTTCATGAGGTCTCCTTTTATTGATGGGCGAATATTGAAGCCGCCCCTGTTGACAGTATCAAGCAGACGGCGTGGGCAGAAATACCTTCGCCGGTGCCGGTAAAGCCCATGTTTTCCTCGGTTGTGGCCTTTATGTTGATTTGGTTTTGGTTGATGCCTAGGCAGGAGGCGATGTTTGCTTCCATGGCGGGTAAAAATGGGGCCAGACGGGGATTTTGGGCGATGATAGTGGAGTCTATGTTGACAATGGAATAGCCGGAATTGGTCATGAGGGCGGCGGTTTGGCGAAGCAGAATGGTGCTGGCGATGTTTTTGAATTGTGGGTTGGTATCGGGGAAATTGCGGCCGATATCGCCTAATTTTGCGGCACCAAGGAGGGCGTCGATGATGGCGTGGATGAGGACATCAGCATCGGAATGGCCGTCCAGACCCAGGTGGAAAGGGATGTGGACGCCGCCGAGTATGAGCTTGCGGTGCGGAGTCAATTTGTGGGCATCATAACCCATGCCAATGCGCATAGAATCCCCCTGTAATCGGTAATTGAGTTATTATATCACAAAATCTTGGCCTTGACAATGGGGTTAGCTTCGGATAAGATAATTTTAGCAAAATATGACATGTGGAGCGAGTAAATATGAAGAAAACAAACAAATGGTATTATGAATCGGCATATAAAGGGGAATTTGTTGCGAAGGTACTGGAAGTAGTGGAGGAGAAGGATTGCTGGCGCGTGGTGTTGGATGGTACGTGTTTTTATCCTGTCGGAGGCGGGCAGCCTGCTGACACTGGGGTTTTGGGTGGCGTGCGGGTTGTGGATTGTTATCTTGCGGATGGGATTGTATATCATATAATGGAAGGAAAACCGAATTTTGGTGCGGGTGATGAGGTGGCCGGGGCGGTGGATTTTGCCCGGCGATATGCGTTTATGCAGAACCACAGCGGGGAGCATTTGCTGTCGGGGCTGGCCAAGAGTCGATATGGGGCTACGAATGTAGGTTTTCATATGTCGGAGGCTGGTTTTACTATGGATTTAGATTTGCCGCTGGATGTGGATGTTTTGAATGAGCTTGAAGTGGCTGCAAATGCGGTGATAAATGAGGGTGTGGTCTTTGAAATTAGTTGGTTGGCGGGAGATGGTCTTGGTGGGCTGGATGCGCGGGCTAAGAGAGATTTTGCCGCTGATGATGATGTGCGGTTGGTAGATGTGCCGGGGTATGATTTGTGTGCCTGTGCTGGGTTGCATGTAGCCAACGCTTATGAAATAGGGATTTTGAAGATTGTGTCACACCAAAAGTATAAGGGTGGTGTGCGGCTGACTGTATTTTGTGGGGCAGATGCCTGGCGAGATTATTCGCGGAAAAATGAAATTGTTAAGGAAGTGTCTCGGTTGTTGTCGGCGGAGATTGAAGGTTGCGGAGCTGGGATTGAGCGGCTTTTGGGGGCTAATGCGGCTTTGAAAGAAGAGATTGCTGGGTGGAAAAATAGGATATTTGAGTTGAGGGCACAGGAAGTGGCACCTGGAGCAGATTTGGCGTATTTTTTTGAGGAAGGACTAACGATGGAGGATTTACGGCGTTTTGCGGCTTTGACTGCGGAGCGGGCGAAAATTGCCGTTGTGTTGTCGAGTGGGGGAGAAGGCCATAAATACGCTATTTGTGGTTGCGATGAAATTGTGTTGACGGATTTTGCTAAGAGATTTAATGCGGCATTGAATGGTAGGGGCGGCGGCAAGGGTGTGGTGGCCCAGGGTGCGGTGCAGGCGGATTTTGCGATGATTGAGGCATATTTGGAGGGGCTGCTTTGAGATTTACGAAGGAACAGGCGCGGGCTATTGATATTAGGAATACTGATGTGTTGGTATCGGCAGGCGCGGGCTCTGGCAAAACGGCGGTTTTGGTGGAGCGGGTTATCCGCATGATAACCGGCCGGGAGCCTGTGGATGTGGACAGGTTGTTGGTGGTGACTTTTACTGATGCGGCAGCGGGTCAGATGCGGCAGCGGGTGGCAGCGGAGCTGGGCAAATACATCAAAGAGCATCCGAATGATGGTAACACAGAGAAACAATTGGCACTGATGAGCAAATCTAATATTACGACTATACATTCTTTTTGCCTGCGCCTGGCGCGGCGATTTTTTCATAAGATTGATATGGATCCGGGTTTTAGGGTGGCTGATGTGACGGAGATTGAGCTGCTGCGAGCCGAGATTTTGGATGAATTGTTTGAAGAGTGCTATAAGAATTATTATCAACAAGGAGATAATGTGGAATTTGTGCGACTGGCGGAGGTTTTTGACCAGAAGGTTGGGGATGAGAATTTTAGGCGGCTGGTGTTGGAGTTACATGAATTTTCTCGGTCGTGTCCGGATCCGGCGGGATGGCTGGCGGAAAAGGCGGCGGAGTATGCCTTGCCGGGCGGGATTGAGGGTAGTGCGTGGTATGGTTTTTTTGTGGAGAACGCGAAGCATACTTTGTGCAGCATAGCGGAAGGCCTGGATAAGGCAGTGAGGTTGGCGCAAAATCCTAACTTGCACCCTAAATACGGCCAGGTGCTGGCGGCAGATTTGGAAAATGTGCGGCGGGCTGATTTTGCATTGGGGCAGGGTTTTGCTGTTTTTTGCTTGGTTATGGAATTTGAATATGAAACTTTGCCAAGTGCGCGCAGCAAAAACGAAAATGGTACAATGAGTAAAGAGGAAATTGTGGAGCTGAAGGAAGAAATTAAGGGTTTGCGGGCGGATTATAAAAAGGGAATTGAGGATTTGCGGGGGGCTATGGTGAAGCAGCCGGATGGGTTGGAAGCGGATTTGCGTGGGAATGCCGGTAACATGGCGGCTTTGGTGCAGGTGGTGCTGGAGTTTTCCCGGAGGTTTCAGGAGGCCAAGAGAGAGAAGAATGTAGCGGATTTTGGGGATTTTGAGCATTTTTGTTTGGAGATTCTTTTTGATGGTGGCGAATTGTCTGCTGAGGCTTTGGTGATACAATCAGAGTTTGATGAGATTTTTATTGATGAATATCAGGATTTAAGTTTGATACAGGAAGTTATTTTGGCGGCGGTATCCGGCAGGGGCTGTGGTGTGCAAAACCGCTTTATGGTTGGGGATGTGAAGCAATGTATATATCAGTTTCGGAATTCGCGTCCGGAGATTTTTGCGGAGAAGGCTAAGAGATTTTTGGATGTAACTGAAAGTGGTACGATTATAAATTTGGCGGAGAATTTTAGGAGTCGTGTTGGGGTTATTGACAGTGTTAACTATATGTTTTCGCGTTTGATGAGTGAGAAGGCGGGCGGACTGGGGTATGACCAGCGGGCTTTTTTGCAACATGCCGCGGAATATGATGGTGATGGTGACTATCGCACGGTATTGCATATAATTGATGGAGCGAATGACACTGAAAGTAGTGACGAAAGCGATGACGTGTTGGAGGAATTGACGACGGCACAAATAGAGGGCCGGGTTGTTGCGGGGTATATAAGGCGGTTGGTGGCAGAGGGCTTTAAGATAAAGGATGGGAGCGGGTATCGGGCCATTAGGCTGCGGGATATTGTGATTTTGCTGCGTAGTGCAACGGCGGCGCAGGTTTATGCAGATGAGTTGAAAAATGCGGATATTCCGACATTTTACGACAGCGAGAAGGATTATTTTTTGGCTACGGAGGTTATGACGGCACTGGCGTTGTTGCAGATTATTGATAATCCGCGCCAGGATATTCCTTTGATAACGGTGTTGCATTCGGCTATATTTAGGTTTAGTCCGGATGAATTGGTACAGATACGCCGTGCTGCGACCGGGGATTTTTTTGGGGCTTTGGTGACTTATGGGGCGGCTGGTGATGATGCAGAGCTTTGTCTGAAGGTGCAGGATTTTTTGGCGAAGCTGGAGAAATGGCGGGATGAGGCGGTTTTTTTGACCATTAGCCAGCTGATTTTTCATTTGTATCAGGAGACGGATTTTTATAATTTTGTGGGGTTGTTGCCGGGGGGGCAGGTGCGGCGGGCAAACTTGATGCTGTTGTTTGAAAAGGCGGCGAAATATGAAACAACCAGCTTTAAGGGGTTGTTTAATTTTGTGCGGTATATTGAGAAGTTGCAGAAGAATAATTTTGGTTTTGAGCAGGCCAATGTGTCTAGTGAAAATGAGGATTTGGTGCGGATTATGACCATACACAAAAGCAAGGGTTTGGAGTTTGGTGTGGTGTTTTTGTGTAATATGGGCAAGGGGTTTAATTTGCGGGATGCAGGGCGTGATTTTGTGATGGATTATGACCTTGGGATGGGCATGAAGGCTGTGGATTTGGAGCAGAGCATTGGCTTGGTGAGTGATACCTTTGCCAGGCATGTTATTGGGAAGAAGATAACGGCGGGGCAGATTTCGGAGGAAATGCGGGTACTGTATGTGGCAATGACCCGGGCTAAGGAGAAATTGTATTTGATAGGCACGGCGAAGAATTTGGGGAAAAAGCGTGGGAAAGGTGGGCCGCCGCGGCCTTATGATGCTCTTTCCATGTTGAAGGAAGGAAAAATTGCGACCAACCCGATTGCGTGGATACGCAATCAACCCAGCCACTCCGCAATTTTTCCCCCCGGAATGAAATGTAAAGAGTACAATGTAATGAAGGGGCGCAGTTTTTTGGATTGGGTGATGATGGCTGTTGATCCATTAGGTGATGCGCCTGGTGATTGGGACATTTGTTTTTCTGATAGGGCGGCATATAATCAGGAGGAGCAGCGAAAACGGGATGGAGTGCGGCGGATTGTGGCCGATATTGAGGATGTTGCTGTTGGCGACCACCACAGTGGGTATGGGGAGCAAGTGCGCCAACGTTTGGCTTATGTATATCCTCATCAGGGGGCCATCCACGCGCCGGCGAAGATGTCGGTTTCGGAGGTAAAGCGGCTGTATTATCGGGAGTTTTTGGCGGATTCGGCTGATTTGGAACGAAAGGTGGGTAGGGAATTTTTGCCGCCTGGGTTTTTGCGGCGAGATGGTGATGTGGATGCAGCGGCCAAGGGTATTGCGGTGCATACGGTGCTGGAGCATGTGGATTTTGAGAAAACGAATGTCGATGATGTGGCCGGGTTGGTTGAGGTGCTGGTGGATAAGGGGCTGCTGGGGCGCGAAGAGGCTGATATTGTGTCTGTGGATAGCATTGTGGGGTTTTTGAATTCTGATTTGGCGGGTCGTATGCGTCGGTCTGACGGTTTGCGCCGGGAAATTCCCTTTGCGGTGCCAATTGTGCCCGGGGAGATAAACGCGGCATTTGCAGAGGTTGGGCCGGGGGATATGATATTGCATGGGGTGATAGATTGTGTATTTGAAGAAGCCGGGGGGCTTGTGATTGTGGATTATAAGACCGAGCGTGTGCGGGGGGAGTTGGCGGCGGTGGCTGAGGGGTATAGGTTGCAGATGGAATTGTATGAGTATGCGCTGGAGAAGATTTTTGGGAAGCGGGTTGTGCAGCGGATTATATATTTTTTTGACCTGGGTGTGGGTGTTGAGGTATAATGGAGGTGAGATTCCGGGTCGAGCCCGAAAGGACAGATAGGGGAGGGGAATTGAGTGAAGAGGATAATGGATCCGCATCAGCTTAGGACGTGGCTGTCGGCGTTGTTGTTGGTTGTGGCGGCGATTGTGGTTTTTCATATTGTGTCGGAGGCGGCCATAATTTTTGGATGGCTGGGGACGTTTTTGTCGATTATTGCGCCGTTTATATGGGGTTTTATTATTGCGTATGTGTTGAATATACCGCGGGAGCGGTTTGAGGCGTTGTTGGAGAAGGTGAATAATCCCTTTGTGCAGAGGCGTAAAAGGGGTCTTTCTGTTGTGGCCACGTATATTTCGTTGTTAATTATTGTTTTTGTGGTGTTTTGGTTGGTGATACCCCGTGTTTATGCGAATATTGTGGATTTTATTAATAATTTGCCTAATTTGATTGGGGGGCTTGAGGAGATATTAGACGACCTGGCGCTACCTATTGATTTGTCCCTTGTTTTGGATAATATCAGCATTGAGGAGCTTTTTGGGTATATTAGCATTGAGAATATTACGGCTGCTATTAATGCTATATTGAGTGTGACGGGGTCAATTTTTAGAGCGTTTTTGGCTATTATAAGCTCTGTTTATTTTTTGGTGAGTTCGGAGCGGATAAGGGTTTTTGCCAAGCGGGTTTTTAGGGCGGTGATGTCTAAGGATTTTTATGCGGGTTTTGTGAAGTATGGGCGGGAGATAAACACGTATTTTAAGCGGTATATTTTTTGCCAGGTGTTGGATGCGGTGATTTTGGGGACGATTATGACTATTGCGATGTCTGTTATGGGTGTGAGGCACGCCTTTGTGCTGGGGCCTATGCTGGGTTTTGCTAATTTGATACCGTATTTTGGTTCTATATTTGGTACCATTGTGGCTATTATTGTGATAATGTTGACGGATGGTATGCAGATGGGGATGATAGCTACGGTGGTGTTGATTGTGATACAGCAGTTTGATGCGAATTTTATTTTTCCGAGGTTGTTGGGTGGGTCTATGAAGATACCGCCGCTGCTGGTAATTATTGGTATTGCTGTGGGCAATGCGTTTTATGGTATACCGGGGATGATTATGGCTATTCCTATTGTAACGGTGCTGCGGAATGTTATTGAGGATATCCTTATTCATATAGAGGCTAAAAAATTGGGCAAGAGTGAGGAGGTGCGGAAGTGATGAGCAAAAATAGACCGATGTCGCAATCCAGGAAAAAGCGTATGCAGCGCATTGTTGTCGTTGTTATTGCCGGGGTTTTGGCGGGGCTTATGGTTTTGGGCGGTGTTATGCCGTTTTTTACGGGATGATGAGGTGCGTGCGGTTGTGGAAGGCCGCCCTTACGGAGGGATGGGGGATTCTGGATTGGTTCCGGAATGATGGATTATGCATGTTTTTGTAGGATGAAGTAGAATGTTAGTATAATATGTGTTAATATGGTAGCATAGCAAAGTAGGGAGGGCCGATGGCGGCTCTCCTTTTTTGTTATGATTTGGGCGGGTGGCTGTGTCGGTAGCTTGGGCGGGTGGCCATGGAAGACCGCCCCTATGGGTATGACGGTAGGTTTTGGGCGGGTGTAGCAAGCGGCACCCCTACGAAAGCGGGGACGTGGTAAAGAGGGGAGTGGTTGATTGATTGGCGAAGAGGGTTGACAAATGGTTGAGCAAAGAGGGTTTGGCGCTTATTGGTGGTTGGCGGCGGCAGGGGTTTGGCGAGGCTGAAATTGCCGTGAAGATGGGCATAAGTGAGAGCACGTTGGAGCGATGGAAGGGCGGCCATGAGGAGATTTGTCGGGCGTTGTTGATTGACAGGGAGACTGCCAATTATATGGTGGAGGATGTGTTGTTTAGCAAGTCATTGGCCGGGGACCAGAAGGCTTATGAGTTTTGGTTGAAGCACCGTATGCCCGGAAAGTGGGGTAAAGGGGCCGGGAAAGAGGATGGTGCGGCTGGCGATGGGGTAGTGCGGCTGGCGGAGCTTATTAATAATCCTGTGGAGAGGCCGGGGGATGTGGAGTGAGCGGATACAGTGAATTTACGGCGGCCCAGAGTGAGTATTTGAAGAGATCCCTGGATAGTTGGCTGAATGTGGCGGAGGGAGGCAAGCGGGCGGGAAAGAATGTGCTGAATGTGATTGCCTTTGCCATGAACATTGAGAACCATCCGGATAAGTTGCATCTGGCTGCGGGGGTGACTGTTGCGGCGGCACGGCTGAATATTATTGACAGCAATGGATTTGGGTTGCGGCATTTTTTTGAGGGGCGGTGCCGGGATGGGAAGTATGAAGGGAAGCAGGCGTTGTTTGTGGAAGCAGGCGGCGGAGAGAAGATTGTTATTGTGGAGGGCGGCGGCAAGGCCAATGATGCGGCGCGGATAAAGGGGATATCTTTTGGGTCGGTGTATATTTCTGAGGCGAACGAGGTGCATAAGAGTTTCTTTTTTGAGGCGATGGACCGTACATTGGCGAGCCGGGAGCGACGGGTGTTTTTGGATTTGAATGCCAAGATGCCGTCCCATTGGTTTTATCGGGAGTTTTTGGGGCGGCAGGAGGAAATGGCCGGACGCGGAGGAAATGCGGGTTTTAATTATGGGCATTTTACCATTATGGATAATCTTAGTGTGTCGTGTGAGCGTGTTGCTGAATTGATGCGGAGTTATGACAAGAGCAGTGACTGGTTTTTGACAGACATAATGGGTAAGCGCGGCGGCGGAAGCAATGTGATTTACAGAGGTTTTGGCGAAGGCAAGCTGGTTGGTGCCAGTGAAATTGATGCCATGGAGTTTGTGAAGTTTTCTGTTGGGATTGATGTGGGCGGCACGGATGCTACGGCGGTGACGCTGGTTGGGGTAAATACCCGCGGGCAGTTGGTGCTTGTTGACGGGTATTATCACAGGCAGGGAGCGGCCAGCGGCATGACCCACCAGAAGTATGTGGAGGATATTGCGGCCAAGGTGGCAGGATGGGCTGAAAGGTGGCCCGGGGTGGCTTTTGGAGGTGATATTTTTTGTGAATCGGCAGAGAAGTTGTTTAGGCAGGCGCTGCATGATGGGCTGCGGCAAAAAGGGCTGATGATGCCTGTATATCCATCGTATAAGAAGGACGGGATTCTGGAGAGGATACGTCTTTTTTGTTTGCTGATTGGACAGGACAGGCTGCGGGTGGCCAGGCATATGGAGTTGTGGGTGCAGGCGTTTTTTGCGGCTGTTTGGGATGAGAAGGCGAGGAGCCGGGGGCAGTGGGTGCGTGTGGATGATGGAAGTTATCCATTGGATTGTTTGGATTCGGCGGAGTATGCGGCGATGCCGCTGAAGGGGATGTTGTTGCGGGGGTAGGGGCGGCCGTATGGGGGATTTCGGGTCAAGCCCGGAATGACGGATGAGAAGGAGTGGTTTGGAATGGGGTGGTTGAGGAATATGGTAAAGAGTTGGCTGGAGATTGTGCCGAGTGGTGGTGCTGGGATTTCTATTATGAGTGATGGGGATTTTGACCGGGAGGTTTTTAGGAACAAGGTGTGGTACAGGGGCAGTGCGACGGAGTTGGCGCAGTTTTATGCTTTTAGTGATGACCTTATTGGGAACAAGGCCTTTTGGGCGGCGGGGAACAGTAATTTGGGTATAAGGAAGATGCACAGTGGGCTGCCGGCGTTGATTGTGGATACTGTGTCGGATATTGCTGTGGGTGATATGTTGGGTGTGCGCCTTGGTGATGAGGCCGGGCAGGAGATTTGGGATAGGATTGCTGTGGAGAATAGCTTTGGGCGGCTGTTGAAGCGGGCGGTGCGCAAGGCGGTGGCATTAGGGGACGGGGCGTTTAAGATAAGTTTTGACGCGGAGGTTTCGGAATATCCTATTATTGAATTTTTTGGGGCGGACAAAGTGCGGTTTAACTATAGCCGCGGGCGCATTGACCAGGTGGTTTTTTTGCAGAAGATACGCGAGGGGGCCAAGCAGTATACCTTGGAGGAGATTTACAGCAGGGATGGCATTGGGTATAGGCTGCTGGATGCTAAGGGGAATGAGGCTGACCTTAGGGCTGTGGAGAAAACCGGGAAGCTGGTGGCTGTGAGCCATACCGTGGGTATGAATTTGGCAGTGCCGCTGATTTTTGATGAGAACCCCAGGTTTGAAGGCAGGGGCAAGTCTATTTTTGATGGGAAGATAGGGGCCTTTGACGCGCTGGATGAGGTGTTGTCGCAATGGGTGGATGCTTTGCGGGATGGACGTGCCCAGAAGTATATACCCAATTTGTCCAGTCAGGACATAGGTAAGTGATTTGTTTCAAGACATGGGTAAGTGATTTTGGTTATAGGTAAGTAATTATTTTGTCAGCGGTAAGTAATTGTTTTAGTGATGGTAAGTAATTGCTTTTGAAGAGGTAAGTGATTGTTTCTATAGGGGTAAGTAATTATTTTAGGATTGGTAAGTGATAATTTCCTTAAGGGTAAGTAGTTATTTTCAAGGCGGTAAGTTGTAAATGTCTGTAATCATCATTTTACCTCACTTTCTAGCTTTAGACAAGATAACTTTAAATCGAGTGTTCCGATGGGATAATTGTTGAGCCAAACCAAGTATTGGTCATCGTTTTTATATTCCAATCCTATTTGTAAACCACATAAAGCAGAGCTTATGTAGTAATAGTTTCTTTTAATTTTTATAGAGCCGCTATTGTTAATTTTCTTTGTTTCGAAGCCGAAAGGATATTCATAATCGCATGACAACTCATCATAAGTGATTTTGGATTTGCTGTATATATCCGATGGAGTTTTCATATCTAATGCTTCATGAGGGCGAATTTCGTTGTATTCTTTTACCCATTCATTAATTACAGCCTGATTAGCTCGTATTCCTCCAACTACTTTTCCTTGTATCTCTTTGCTCAAATCTGCGTGCATTCTCTCGTGAGAGCCATTTTGCGTGGGAGAGCCAGGGTCTGTTCTATCTGGCATGATACCAAGGGAAATCCACCATGCACTAAGGGTGGTAAGTCCAAGAACTCCTTTTGACGAGGCGAAAGGAGTGCCATTATCACTACGTATTACTTTTGGCAAGCCATATTTTTTAAAAAGCTCTTGAAAAACTACCTTTACTTCTTGTGCTGTTGTTTTCTCCATTAAGCGTATAGCAAGTATGTATTTACTTTTCAGGTCACGAATAGTGAGAGGAATACATTTCTCACCGCTGGAAATCCACCAGCCTTTAAAATCTACAGTCCATACATCATTTGGTTTTTCAGGATTTATCCTGTTTCTTAAACGTGAAGCTGATGTGTTTATCTTTTTAATACGCCTTTTCTTTATTAAGTCAGCTTTTCCTAAAACCCTATAAATACTGCTTTCTGAGGGAGCAATACTATCTGGATATGCTTTTTTATAGTATAGCTAACTTTTTTGCTCCCCAAGATGGGTGTGCAGTTCGCAGCTTAATTAAACGTATAACCGTATCTTCGTCTAACTGGCTAGGTGATTTATTGGGCATTCTACTTTGGTTAAGCAGTCCATTATACCCGTATTCTAAAAAGCGATTTTTCCATTTATGCCCCGTTTTCTCTGATATATCATAGTTTTTACACAGAGTTTTAAAATCTTCCATTCCCTGTAAATATTCTTTAATAAATTCTTTTCTTTGTTCCATAACATTGGTCTCCTTCCAAGGCATACAGAAACACCTCCATAATCTCAATAATGCAAATATTTCGCATTATCTCTTTGTTTCTGCATATTTTATCATTCTATGACTTACCTATGTCCTGAAGCTGGACAGGGGTATTTGATGGGCTGCGCGGGAATATAATGAATATGTTTTCTGGGCAGACTTTTGCGCCGGTTTTTCAGGCCTTTGGTGAGCTGGGTGAGAGGATGAAGTGAGCTGGGTGAGAGGATGAACCCGGTGGAAAGCGGGCTTGCGCGTTTGGGTGAGGGTTTTGGTGGGCTTATTGGGCGGTTGCCGGTGCTTACCAGGAATTTTTTAGAGAATATTGGGGTGCAGAGCCGGGCGGAGGAGATGTTGGGGAAGCTGACGAACCGTACGGGGTTACTTGGTATTTCTATTGATGGGCTGGGCGGTAAAACCCAGGTTTTTGGTGGGCGATGGCGAGATGTGATGACTGATGCTAGGGTGAGTGCAGAGGAGGCCGGGCGCGGTTTTGGGCAGATTTTTGGTGTGAGCATACCCGCGTCGTGGCAGAATATGCTTGGTGGCATGAGGGGCGGCTGGAGTGATGCCTGGACGGGCATGAAGCAGGTTTTTCATGGGATTATCAACCGCATTGTGAATGGGCTGAACAATATGATAGGTGGACTTAACCGCTTTAGGGTGGATATGCCCGGGTGGTTGGGTGGTGGTAGTTTTGGGTTTAATATACCGCGCATACCTAATGTGCCGGCACTGGCACGGGGCGGTATTGTGGATGCGCCGACGCTGGCACTAGTGGGGGAGCGCGGTCGTGAGGCGGTGTTGCCATTGGAGAATAACACGGGGTGGATGGCGGATTTGGCTAATACGCTGGCGGAGGTGTTGGTGGCGAACCAGGTGTTTAATGGGAGCCGCGGAGAGGCCAGGGTGAGCTTGCATATAGATGGGCGGAAGCTGGCGGAGGGGTTGATAGATGATCTTGACCAGGCGGCCGAGAGACGGGATATGGTAGTTTCGTGGGTGTAGGTTGGGATTGGGCGACAGAATGCCGCCCCTACGGCAGCGTTGAGATATGTGGGCCGTCGAAGATGACGGCCCTGCGATGGTATGGGAAATGACGTTTTGTTACCTGCCCATACGAAGGATTGGAGGTGGAGCATGACGAGTATTATAGTTGGTGGCCATAGGCTGCCGGCGCCTGATGCGTATATTGTTGGGCATGAGACCATTGGGGCTTTTGAGCGCAATGCCAATGGGAATATGGTGGGAGATTTGGTGGCGGTGAAGACGGTGCTGACGCTGGGGTGGAAGATGCTGGATGATGGTAATTTTAAGCGGATTTTGTCCCATGTGCGGCCGTTTTTTGTGAAGGTGGAGTATTATGACCCGGATGTGGGAGAGCGGCGGGAGAAGATGATGTATGCCCGGCCGGGAGGCGGCAAAGTGGCCTTGGATGGGGATGGCCAGCTGTGGTGGCGGGATGTGGGGTGTGTGTTTGTTGAACGATAGGAGCGATAATCAGATTTTGCGCAGACATGAGGCTTTGGTCACATTTGCCACTGCTCCGGCATCTATTAAAGAAAATATCTTTATGGTGACCAGCACAATGCAGGCCATACATTCGCAACGTGACCAGGTTGTTAACAATGTGTCATTTACATCGGGCAAGCTGGCTACATTTGAGCCGGAGTTTTGGCGGCTGGATGGTAGTTTTATGTTGCCAGTGGATAATAATGTGTCGCGGCTGGAGGTTGGTTTTGTAAGTGGTGTGATGTCTACAATACGTGGGGATTTCAGTGAGTCACCAGAGATTACGGTGCATTTTAGTACGCCGCAGGATTTGCCCATGGTGATGGTGATGTTTGACCAAGCCACGGGAGAAGTGGCGGAGGAAGTGCGCATTAGGGCTGTGCATAGCAATGGGTCGGTGCTGTTGGATGAAACCATAAGGGGTAACAGAGAGCTGTGTTAATGTAATATCTTACCCAAAAATACATAGTAGTTACCCATCAAACGAATGAGTATCATAATAAACCTTAACCAGGCTAACTGTAGCCTGGTTTTTGTTATTATGGAACTGTTGACATGGTAATCTTTACGGGAGGCGAAAGCTTCGTGGCACATCTACTTCATTTGAATTTATGCATTTATCTCTATACAATGAGAACTTTGCCAATTACTTCTTGACACAATTTGACACTCGTGATAAATTAAAATAAGAGTATTTATGATTTTATTTTGTGTGTAAGTTCAATAGACCTGTTCCTAAACCTTGTAATCCCTCATAGTATCTGCTAAAATTACCCATATGGATAACCTAACTCGCATATCAAAACTAGACGAAACCAAATACCAATCCCTTTTCGGAATTCAAAAGCCAACTTTTGATGCAATGCTTGCCATTTTGGAGGAGGCGTATGAGCAATTGCACAAACAAGGTGGCATACCTCCAAAGTTAAGTGTTCTGGATAAATTGGTTATAACTCTCAGTTACTACAGAGAGTATCGCACTATGGAGCATATTGGATTTGATTATGACATAGCTAAAGGGTGCATTGGTGATGCTGTAAAATGGGTGGAAAACACCCTTTTACAAGATGGTACCTTTTGCATGCCCGGCAAACGCGAACTTGCAAACCCTGATACAGGCATCGAAATTATAATTATAGATGCCACAGAACAAGAAACTGAACGCCCTCAAAAAACAAAGGCAGTCATACTCGGGCAAGCACAAATGTCACACCATAAAAGAACAGCTCATCATAGGCGGGGGCAACAGGACAAGTCATCTGTGTTCATCAAGACAAAGGTAAAACCCACGACATGGAACTTTTCAGACAAAGTGGCGTTCGTCTTTTCGAGTTCATTCTATTGGTAGGCGATAAGGGATATCAAGGTATCGACGAACTACACGAAAACAGCATAATGCCGTACAAGAAACCCAAAGGCGGCAAACTGACAAAAGAGCAAAAGGCATTCAACCGTAGCTTGTCAAAATTTCGTATACTTATAGAGCGTATAAACCGCCGCATCAAGCGTTTCAAGGTCGTTACCGCAACAAGCAACTCAAGCATCATAAACGTATCTCGTTGATTTGTGGTATACATAATTATGAGTTGGGGTTGATGGGTTAGGGTTTAGGAACAGGTCTAATTTTAGAACTGTCACCAATATGCCCTGGTTTGAAATTTGCACCTGGGCATTTGAAGTTTCTGCTGGATATCAACTTAACTGTTCAAAATGCGAGCAATACACATAAAGAGAGATAGGCAGAAATGATAGCGACAAAGATGGAGATGAGGCTGTAGCGGGGTGCAGTGACAAAAAACAACGATCGAAGCAACGATATGGAGGCTTGACAGGGGTTGTGACAAAAAGCAGTAATTGGAGCAGTAGCAAAACAACAACCAGAACAACGACAAAACACCAACAACCAATGACAACAATAAGAGAAAAGGAGAAGATACGTATGACGAGAAAAACAATTAGTAAGCTCAGTTTTGGCTTCAAGTTCAAGCAATTGATAGCCCTTGCTCTAATCATAACAATGACCTTGCCCCACATGATGTTCGGTACAACATTATCCGCAACAGAATCAGATTGGGCAATAGCCCAAGAAGCCTGGTCTAATCTACCGGAAATAGAGCCTATTGATTTTGATACAGCTTGGTTTAATGGACAGCACGAAACAGATTGGCTTAACCCACTATCAGAATTAGGCTCGTTTTTTGATGTCGATCATGGCTTTGCAATGCACTTTGATGATGTCGCCTTCACCAACAACGAACTATCCGAACTGCCTCCCGATGTCCTTGAAGAACTTCTCCGCGCTACAGAGGCCCATGCAATGCAAGACTCCAACGCAAGAGAGATGATGGAGTTTTCTATGCTTTTGCATGATGGGCATAGCTATTCTGACTTGATGGATGAAAATCGTGCTTTAATTTTTAGACGCCTTGATATTGCCTATGAAGCTCAAGATATAACCAATCAACTATTTACCATAATGGAGCAAGATGGTTTTTCATTATCTGAAAGTATAGATTTAATAAGAATAATGTCCTCTGGGCTATTTGATTACATAGAAGCGCAGATCATATTTGAAACCATACATGATCCTATGGAACGTATAATGCAAACCTCACGCTTCGAGCGCTTTGCCCAAAGGTTTGATATAGTAGGTGAAGTTAACTCAAGAAGACTTATTAACAAACCTTTCACACCCACTAATAGTTTTGGTGAAGATGATGAGGTGCTATATCGAGCAGTAGCGATCGAAGATGGCACAGGTTTAGATAGTGCAAAGCTAGACGGTAATGCGAGATTAAGCAATAGCAACAGTACAGAAGTAGACATTAATGCAGACTTGGACAATGCCACAAGACGACTCTTGGACATATCCGGCTTTCTTAATGCGAATCGTTTGTATGAGAGGCATGTGTTTTTTAGTGAGGCTTACATGTCCAATAGGGGCAATACGGACATTTCCAATGAACCATCCCCGGAGCTAGAATCCGACGAGCAGCCTACAGAATCAACATATGACGAACAATTCCAAGAATACCGAGAAACTTTAGGCCGTTATTCTGAATCTAGCTCGGGTTATTCCAACGCTTATGAGTGCAACCCCGAGCCATACAATCAATCCTCATATCCGGAAGATCAATACTACGGAGGTTGCTACCACGAAAACCAATACCCGGGCACGGAAGACCACTATCCAGATGACAGCAATAACGAAAGACAATACATCTATCCGGAACAACCTATTCTTCCAACAGAGCCGCAAAATACAAACCTCAGAGCCCTACCCCCCGGCATGGGTATGGGCATAGGTCTTGGTGATGGCTTTAGCCTAGAAAACGCCCTGCAAGCAAGACATTGGGCAAACCTAGACCAAAAAACTCCCGAATGCTGGGATGAAGCATATTACATCTTCAGAATATTTACCACTGTAGACGCCTTTAATGAAGCCCGATATATGTTCCTAAGTGGCCACACTGCCACCGAAATAGATGCTGGGTTTGCTTTGGGTGTTGCTTTGCAGGTAGAGCCCCATACATTTATGCTTGCACCAGGCATTTACGAGCCGTTTCGCGGCACCACCCCATACATTGGTCGCCAAGATGTTGGTACTGATCCTTTTATGTTGCCTGGGCCGGTAAAAGATGATTATCCATTCGATATCGACCTTGTGATGATGCTGACTGATGCCGGTGTATATGAAGTTGAGCAAATGCTTATATACGGCTCTGCCACTATGAATTTTGGCTTTAATACTATGAGCGCACCTACACCGCCCACTCATGACGACATAGTCGTCAACCCTTTTGGATTGCATTTCAATACCAATGAGTCCGTATGCCTCAGCACCGGTGCAGCTTCCTTTAGGACGAATGTGCTAAGTTTACCAGGGCGCAATGGCTTTGGACTTAATCTGGATTTGGTGTATGATTCGGGCCAAGCGGAGTTGAGGCGGCCAACTGTTGGTTGGGAAGATCGATGGGTAGATGTACCCGTCATTGTGGCAACTGAGTACCATGTTTTAGTTTTCAACTTCACTCAGTCGCGTGTAAATGGCGTTTGGCTTGAACCCGACTTAGCCTCGATTACACCTTATACCTTCAGCAGTTCTTGGGCACGCTCACAGTTTATGTCTATTTTTGTAAGCCCATTCTATTACGATGCAAACAGCCGTTCACATTGGACGTTTGCTACTTCTACGAGTCACATTTGGTGTACTGAATCAGTTTTACACCCACACCCCATCAACACCACTCAACCCAACCCCGGCCCCCACGGCTTAGGCGCAGGTTGGATGTTTGACCTGCCGTACATTTTTGACGGTGTTCTTCACATCCCTGGCAGAGGCCGCTTCGCCCTTAACGGTAACGCCTTCCGCGATCACACCCTTCAAGACATGAGACTTCACGATGATGCAACCTTCATCAGCGGCGGCATAACATCCACTCGCAGACTCGCTTTCCAAAACGGCACTAACTATTTCTTCTGCGCCCAAGGAAGTATCCTCGGTATGCGCGACAGATTCAACAACACAATTAGGTTCGAATATACCAATGTTGCATCCTTTGGCAACCAAAGACTACTCACAAGAATCATAGATACAAACAACATATCAATTACACTCCAATACCAAATCTCTGGTGTCAACCGCACAGTTACAGTAACCTCCCCAGATGGTAGCACCTATACAATCAACATGTCCCCAATACTCGGCCATAACGAATCATTTAGAGTAGATAGTGTAAGAAACCAAGTCAATGCTACTACTTCCTTCACCTACGATGTACGTGAAGCCCGCTTCGACTTCCTGTCAAAATCACCAAACCACCAAAACCACGTAGCACTTCTTACGCAAGTAAACTACCCATCAGGAGCGCGACTTAACTTCACATACGCCAGTAGCACTAGCAATCTGGGCGCACAAGGCAGCCGTAATGTATGGAGAGTAGCCACCAGATCACTGGTTGACAGCGGGACAGAGTATCAAAGAACAATCTTTGCCTACAACGGTGAGCCTACTGCCTTCCCGCAGAATGTCGCTACCCCACCGACTAACCATACCTACAGCACAACCGTCACCCAAAACAATGGTGTACGCACAGCCTATACTTTCAATCACCGCCATCTTAACACCTCACAGCGAACTTATAGCCCTACAGGTGTTCTGCTCTCCGCCCAGACAATAACCTACAACAACGATCGCCTCCCCACCCGCATCACCCTCACCGAACACCGAGGCTATGGAACCCCCAACCACCTCTCCCGCACCACCACCCAAACCTTCACCTACAACCGCTATGGTCAAGTAATAGAAGCCGTCAATCCACA
>WQVZ01000035.1 GCA_009785595.1 Defluviitaleaceae bacterium
TGACGAAGCTCTATCCAGCTTTTCCTTAATCTCATTGATAACAACTTGCTTTTCCGCAATTTTCGGCATGTTTTTCCTCCTTTCCGGACTTAAAAGCAATATAAAAGCCCTTTTTGCACCACGTTCACGCAAAAAGGGCATAAGATGCGACTTTTCACGCCTCGGCGGGGTTTACACGCATACGCGATACCTGCTGTCTATGGCAACCGACTTATTATACATCTCGCCCGGCATTTTGTCAAGCATTTTTTAAAGCAGGGCCTGAAAATCAATTTTGCCGAATATTCCATCCGGCACCTATTCAACATTGCCGCCATGAAACAGCAATTCATAAACCTTATTGCCTTTGTAGAATATTTCTTCCACTCCCGAAAACCAATGGAAATCCCCATTAACAGCACACCTGTATGCAAAGTCACCATTATCATAATGCAACGGGCCACGGTATGGATATTCTTTTGGCACGAGCAGCAGGGCTTCGTTCAGAAATCTCCAAAGTAGTTCAACGGATATGTCCTCGGATAAAACTCTGCCCATATAATTCATTGACCAAAAAGGGATGTCGTTTTCCCAAAGTGCTTCTTCGCCCGCAAAATTTGTCATGCCTAAGTATGTGTCAATATACTTTAACTTACCTTCAACATAATGCAAATCTTTTGAATTTGGCCTTGAAGGTTCTGCTCTTGCACCTTCGCCTGCAAAAGTAGCTTTTTTGGCCTTAACCAAAAAGTCAATCACATCTTTGTTCATTCCTGCACCTCATCATCTTCAAGAGATTTAAGCGGAAACAATCGGTATGGGCTTTTGGAGTCTTTAAGCAAAAACCGTATGGTCTCGCCAAAATCTGCTATGCCATCGGCGGTGTGGGCCATGCCGCGGCCAATGAAATATGCCGCCAAAAACTCGCGCCAATTGTTATAAGTCTTATATGCGGCATCCCCTGCGGCTATCATATGCCGCCAGGCGGCGGCCTCGCTTATATATCCGGCCAGTGCAGACATTTTGGCCACATGGCCGCAACGCCCCAAATCCCAGGCACTAAAATTACTCAACTTTGCCAGCTCCTCTCTGGAATAACCAAAGACTATGAGGGAGCGCACGGCCTGTTCGTACCCGGCTATACTCTTATTAATGCGGGCCAACACGGCAGCCTGGGTTATATTGTGAAAAGTGCGGCCGGGCACCTGCTCATTAGGATTATTAAGAAAAATCATAAAAGCATCAATATCCTCATTGGCATTGTTGGTGGCGGCTCTCCACAAATGGACAAAATTTTGCGGCAAATTTAGACCCAAAAGAGCATCTCCTTTGATGGGTGTAAAAATGCCGCGTATTATGTCGGATTGATTTTTTGCTATGATATGATCAAAAACTTCCCGGACAGCGGGGCAGGTGGTATTAGCTTCTGCCAGTTGCTCTATCTTGGCAACGGCCTGTGTGCCGTCCGTAATTTCCCATGTTTCGGCCAAAACTTCCCGGGCATAAGCAGGTTTATGCTTTGGTATATTAAAGCGCATTACGGCTTTTGGGCCGAATGCGCTTAAAGTCATAATTCCACAACAAATCAAGGCCCGATTTTGGCCCGTGGATAAGGTATTTTTACGACCAAATCCCATTATTACAGCTTTGATGCATTAAGTCTAATGCCGGGGCCCATGGAGGACGAAACAGAAACGCCCTTCATATATGTGCCCTTGGCGGAAGACGGCTTGGCTTTGATGATGGCGGCCACAAGGGTTTCAAAGTTTTCTAGCAGTTTTTCTGTGCCGAAAGAAACCTTGCCAATGGACACGTGGACAATATTGGTTCTGTCCAGACGATATTCTACTTTACCGGCCTTTATGTCGTCCACGGCTTTTTTAATGTCCATGGTAACAGTGCCGCTTTTTGGGTTTGGCATAAGGCCTTTGGGGCCAAGCACGCGGCCCAGACGGCCTACAACACCCATCATATCGGGGGTTGCTATAATAACATCATATTCAAACCAGTTTTCGTTTTGAATTTTTGGAACAAGTTCTTCGGCACCAACAAAGTCTGCACCGGCTTCTTCGGCCTCTTTGGCTTTGTCGCCTTTGGCAAATACCAATATACGCTGGGTTTTACCGGTACCATGGGGCAATACAACAGTGCCGCGCACTTGTTGGTCGGCATGACGGCCGTCAACGCCCAAGCGCAGATGCACCTCAACGGTTTCGTCAAATTTAGCAAAGCTGGTCTTTTGCACCAATTCTATGGCGTCTTTGGTGTCATATTGCATGGCCTTGTCTATCAGGGCCGCTTTTTCACGATATTTTTTGCCTCTTTTCATTGATAAATCCTCCTTGTGGTATTGGCGAAACCGGGTTCTTTCCCGGTCTCTCCCACTTTATTTAATCTACAAATTGTGATATCAAATCGACCATATATACTGGCTGGCGGAAAAGTATCTCTCCGGTGATGTCCAGTGCAATATATACTCATTATCCCATTGTAACACATGCGCAGTGTTATTGGTTGGCAAGTTGTTGGGGTCTATTGTTATTGGCGAATGGGCGTTGCTGTAGTGATAAAACCCATGCATAGTAGAGCCGCCCCTTGTTTGGGCACTAACGAGGATAAGCATGGGCCCAGCACCTCGCTTACTGTGCGGCGACAAACTACCCATATGCCCAGCATGTTTTGCCTAAGCACCGCAAACTCTCTGTGGCTGCTTCTTTGGGAGAAAACAACACGATATTCTTCATTTCTGTTGGTGACAAGGTTGCTCGCATTTGTTGCCAGTCGCGTGCCATAATGTACACGATGGGTTTCGCTTATGCTGGATAAAGCCAATGTTACGGAATAGCTGTTAAAATACAGCACAACCAGCAAAAGCACAACACCCATTGCAACGGCCGCCTTTTTCATGGCTTAGCCCTCTACAATAATACCCATGCTGCGGGCGGTGCCTTTTACCATATCCATAGCGGTTTCGATGGTGGCGGCGTTAAGGTCCGGCATTTTAAGCTCCGCAATTTCTTTTACCTGGGCGGATGTAACGGTTGCCACCTTGGTTTTGTTAGGTACGCCGCTACCTGCATCGATGCCGGCAGCCTTTTTAAGCAAAATGGCCGCTGGGGGTGTTTTTGTGATGAAGGTAAAGCTTTTGTCTGCATAAACAGTGATAACCACGGGGATTATCAAGCCCGCTTGTTTGGCGGTGCGGTCGTTAAATTCTTTGCAAAAGCCCATCAAGTTTACGCCGTGCTGACCCAAAGCCGGGCCTACAGGGGGCGCAGGTGTGGCCTTGCCTGCCGGAATTTGAAATTTTATCAAACCGGTTACTTTTTTTGCCATTATATATTCCTCCTATAGTGGTAAATGTCGGGTGTCTTTAAAGAGACTGCCCTCCCACTTTATTGGCTGTCTTAAACCGGGCGGCAAAATGCCGCCCCTACATTATGGACGACCGAGGGTGGTCGCTCCTACAACATACATACGTCATTCCGGGCTTGACCCGGAATCTGCTACTCCATTTTTTCAATTTGCATATAGTCCAGCTCTACGGGGGTTTCTCTGCCAAAAATAGACAACGACACAGTAACCACCTTGCGGCTGGGGTTTATTTCTGCGACAAGGCCGATGGAATCTTCAAAAGGCCCGGTGGCAATTTTTACTAAATCGCCAACTTCCAGGTCAATGACCTCTTCCATGTCCTCAATAAGGCCCATAAAGCGTATTTCTTCTTCGGTAAGTGGTACGGGTTTGCTGCCGGGGCCAACAAAGCTGGTGACACCACGGGTGTTGCGCACAACATACCATGTTTCGTCATTCATGTGCATAAAAACCAAGACATAACCGGGAAAAACCTTCCGCGGCACTGTCTTCCGCACGCCGTTTTTAACCTCCACCACATTTTGTATGGGGACGGATACATCCAAAATTTGCTCCTGCATTCCTCTGTTTTCAATAATCTTTTCCAGGTTGGCTTTTACCTTGTTTTCATAGCCTGAATAGGTGTGTACAACATACCATTGGGGGGCAGTTTGCGACATATCTCACCTCTTAACCAAACAGGCTGACAAGACCATCATAGCCGGCGGCCAGGATGAAATCATACAGCACGATGATGCCGCCAAAAACGCCGCTGGTGACTATGACAGTGACGGTCATTTTTACCAGACTGTTTCTATCCGGCCAGGCTATGCGCTTAAATTCGCCGGTTATGCCGCTAAGCCATTCGGCAAAGCCGCCGCTTTTTTCAGATACGGCTTGGGTTTGCTTGTCCTTCTTTTTTTCGTCCATACTATACCTTCTTTCTCATGGCGTTCTAGCGGGTTTCGCGGTGTGGAGTATGCTTGTTGCAAAATTTGCAATGCTTTTTAAACTCCATTCTATCCGGGTGATTTTTCCGCTCTTTTTTGGTCTCATAGTTACGTTGTTTGCACTCTGTGCAAGCCAGGGTAATTTTTGTTCTCACAATCTCCACCTCAATTTTTTATTACACACTTTATAACACATCAAAAAAAGCCATAATTTTTTTGGCACCCAGTAATAATACCACACAAAACAAGCCCCTGTCAACATCTTTTTTGCATTTTCTGCACCATTTCCATGCTTGCTTTATTACCATCTTGTTACAAACATTACATTTTCGCGGCCCCTGTCAAAAATCCTTGAATTTTCAAGCCGCTTTGCAGTATAATTAAAAGATAGCGTCGGATACTAATGTCGAATGCTGTAGAATATGGGGGATATTTTTTATGAAAAAATTTCGCAAAATGCTATACATAACAGGATTATCAGGTATTTTGGCATTTTTTGCAGCCTGTACAGGCACCGCCCTGGCCATGGATTATGATGGCTATGACAACCCTATTAATGGGCCTAATAGCACATACGAAAACGAAGCCACCACCGCTTCCGCCGGGTTTATTCGTTTTTTGGCTGAAGCACCTAGTTTTGAAATGCTAGATGGCAGCGAAGACTTTACCATAGACATAGCATTGCCGGCAATAGAAAACCCCATACTGGCCACCAGCGTGGAAAAATTAATTGGCGATCACAAAGATGCCTTTTTGGCCGCCAACACCACAGGTTATATATATGTGCGCTACGACACTTTTTGGTTTAAAGAGCGCATTTTTGGCCTATTGCTGGATATCAGAAGCTATGGCGACAACAGCGGCTTTGCCGCCACACGCCACACCCTCAATTTTGATATATTAACAGAAAACTTCATCGGTCTGGAGGACGTGTTTGCCAGTGGGGCGGATTTCCGCCATCCGTGCAGTTTGCTCATGTTTAATTTTGATGACGAAAACCTGTACCTATACATCACCCAAGCAACCGCCAGCCCCGTCAGTTACCGCACCACAACAATTCCTTTGGCCAATTTTGGGGACGAATGGCAAGGTGATATTCTTATAGAAATAGTCGAAGAAACCGAACCCCCCACCGGCCACATCGCTCTTACCTTCGACGACGGCCCCCATGGTGTACACACCCCGGCTCTGCTAGATGGCCTAAAAGAACGGGGCATACCGGCCACGTTTTTCCTGCTGGGCTCTTATGCAGAGCGACATCCGGCCCTGGTACAGCGCATGTACGACGAAGGACACCTTATAGGCAACCATTCTTACAGCCACCCTGTGCTGACGTGGATAAACCGCCAAAACGCCATTGAAGAGCTGGAAAAAACCAGTGACATCATCGAATCCATAACAGGTAGCCGCCCCAGGGTGTTGCGCCCGCCCTACGGCGAAAAAGACGATGCCATACTGGAGCTGGCCCGCCAAATGGATATGTCGGTCATATTGTGGAGCGTAGACCCCAGAGATTGGGCGTACCGCAACGCCACCACGGTAAGAAACAACATACTAAACCATACCAGCGACGGTAGCATCATATTGCTCCACGATATTTGGGAATCCTCTGTGGAAGCAGCCCTATCCATTGTGGATACCTTTGTGGAGCGAGGTTATGCCTTTGTCACCGTAGAGGAGCTTTTTGCCATCAACGCCATGGATTTAGAAGCCGGCCAGGTGTACCGCAGTATTTACCATACCGCCAGAAGGGAAGACATGTAGGGGCGACCGTCCTTGGTCGCCAACAAAAGGGCCTTGTTTTCACAAGGCCCTTTTGTTATATCCTTATTTACTGTGCATTTCTGTTTGTCTCTATTTGTTGCATAACACGGTCAAAATCGCCAAAATGCATCCCGCAACATTGGTCCGGTGTGGCAAGGTCGTCAAAAATTCCATCTACAATGCCAAAAGCAAATGCCTCATGGCTTCTGGCGAAAATCGACATTTCCCACGTCCGGCCGCCATCACGCACATGACCAAGGCATTGGCCCATTGGATCAACGATATAATATCCGCCCGGTTCATATAAAACCACAGAAGCGTAGCCCTGTTCGGTAAAGCCCCTGATGATATCGTGCAAAGGACATTGAAAATCAACACCTGTTATCCCTATTAGTGTAAATTCGTCACAGTTCTTCATTAACGCTATCTCTTCTTCGGTCCATCCGTTATCTGCATACCATTGAAAGCAACTCGCAGCAGGAAGTTCACGAGCATGGTCGTAGCTTGGTGTATATGAGATGTCATCATTCGTGATAATTTCCGAAGTGTCAGCGTAGATATTGCCAAAAGCAATGGTAGGAGAACCCAATACCATTGCCCATAACTCATCGTAGTTCCACCCGGTTACATCTATACAGACCGTGCTGCCTGAGCTGGTTGCCGATACTAATGCTATTGCATTTTTGACCCGCTCGCTATCCATATACCCACGCCATCCCGGAGAACTATTTTCTGCGCTACTCCGATAGCACCCATAGTCACCTTGTTCATATGGCGGGTCATCTATAGTATTTTCCGGATTATAAGCATGGACATTACCAAAAATGCTGATAACAATTACTGCGACCGACAAAACTAAAGCTGCCTTAATAGTTTTTCTCACAAAATCATTCCTTTCAAAATTACTGGTCGCAAAGTGTATGCCGACTAACGTGCACCTCCATAGAGACTTGTCTTTGGCACCTCCAGCCAGCCTGCGCTACTATTGTATAGACATGTTGCCAGTAGCAAAACATTGGTGTTCCTTGCCATATAATCCCATGACGATGCAGAACCGTATTAAAATGTGTTCTGCTCGCTGACATCCATACACCACAACAAATCACGCGTGATTCCAAATTATTACAATGCTCCATGACTACATTACTTCCGGTAAAATCTCGTAACGCATGATAACTGTGCAAAGCAAAAGCGGCAAGCTCCGGTGAAAGTGATTCGTCGTGCATGTTTACATATGTGCCATCCGGGGTGATAACATAGGCGTGCTCATCTCCGTCAGTTAATGCAACCGTGTAGCCAAGAGCAAAAAACTTCTGGGATAGTTCAAACATTTCCATGTCGATGCAGCATCCGCTGCCAAAGCGTATGCAGGTTGGGTTAAGATTCATATCATTGCAACAAGAAACGGCAACACTGTCGCCAAAATCTCTGGCTGTCAGTATACCATTGCTGGAAAGCACAAAGGTGGCTATAATTGCCAACGCCACAAATTTCCTCATAAGTTTTTTCATAATAAAATCCTCCTCATGTTATAGTGTGATTTGTCTATAAGTGCAGTGCGCTTGGAAAGTAGGCCTCCTTTCCTATATCGACTGCTTGTTTGATTTATGAAATTTCTTCCAATACACCACACAACAGAGTGTATCATTTTTTATAAAAACTGTCAATAGCTATGCTCTAACATTTTTCGACAAAAAACTGACAAAAGAAGAGCCCCGTTTTTACGAGGCCCCTCTGTTGCTTCTTAATTTTGCCAGATTTTCCGTTATTAGGACAATGTGTTCAAGCTCGCTTTCTGACAGCCCCTCGGCAAGGGCTTCAAGCTTATGTATTTGGGCGTTTTTGCGTCTATTGACGCTGGTTGCGCCGGGCACATCCCCGACATCGTTGTAAAACACCCCTACAGACACACCAAATGCATCTGCCAGCCTGGCCAAATTATAGCTGGTCTGGCCTCTGTCGCCGCGCTCCATCAGGCCCAAAGCGGCAATTGACATATCCAGTATTTTTGCAACATCGTCTATGGTTAGCCCGCAACTAATGCGCTCGCGCCTAATGTTGTGGCCTACCATAACATTAAACCGCCTTCTGCTAACATCATAGCCGGAATAGCGTTCAAATTCCTTGGCTTCGTCTTCGAAAACCCTGTATGCTTCATGTTGGTTAAGCTTTTTAAGAGCTTTAAAGCCTTCTTCCATTAATTTGCTGTCTTTAAAAAGTATGCCCTTACGTATTGTTGCCACTATTTTATACACAGGAAAGCTACCATCTTTGCAAATATCCATAATCGAATCAAAATGCGCCAAAAAAATATCCTCTATCTTTTTAAGCTCCGCAGGATCATCCATATCTTCCAAATCAAAATACCTAGCCCTCAACAGGCGAAACAAAATGTTCATATGCACGGATATTTTAATTGTAGTGTAGCACTCTTTGTAAGAATACTCTTCCAGTCTTTGCAGAATTTCCTTCGCGCAATCACTAACCTGTTCATATGTGCCAACATAGTCAAAAACCGTTACCATGATCCTGATATCATAAAAATCCCATAAATCGGTATGAAGCAACCTATCAAATATCGGAGTGGCTGTCTCTTGGCTTGCCTCGAAGTCGCTATGTTCATTTTCGTCTGCGAAGATTTTGAGCACACAAAGAACATCATTTATTTGAGGGTCGCTACCACTTTCTTTTAGATAGTCAGCCAATTTGTTTTCTATTTTCCTTATTTTCCTCAGACTATCATTACCGAAATTGCTACCGATAGCAAAGGCTTCATCTAATAGCTGATGCTTAGTCAATTCGGCACTCCCCTAACATTTCAAAATAATACAACATCAACATAGGAGAATGGACACTAACAGCATTTACCGCCTTGCCCTCCAATAACCGGCCCTAAATAAGTACCACAGCAAGGACAATAATAATAGTAATACATAATATGGCCCCTTTCCGTGCGAAACGCACATTCAGTCAATTAAGACATTCTACTTACTATACACTACAAATAATAACATTTTCTTACAATACTTGCAAGCACAATGTTGCGACATTATTCGACACATAAAGTATAAAAAAACAGCGGAAGACATGGCCAATCCGCTGTTTTGCAGGGTTTATTATGATATTAATGTAGCCGGGTCTGTGTACTCCATGTCGAAATCTCTGGCAACTTCCTCGCAGGTCAGCTTGCCCTGGTAGCAATTAATACCCAACATAAGGCCAGGGTCTGCTTTGGCGGCGCCTTCCAGGTCATTGGCAATTTTGATGCCATAGGAAAGTGTGGCGTTGGTAAGGGCAAAGGTGGATGTTTGGCTGACGGCACCGGGCATATTGGCCACACAGTAGTGGACAATATTGTCGATGACAAACACAGGGTCGTCGTGGTATGTCATTTTTGTGGTTTCAAAGCAGCCGCCTTGGTCCACAGCCACGTCAACTATAACGGCGCCGGGCTTCATTTTCTTTAAATGCTTGCGTCTTACCAGTTTGGGTGCGGCGGCACCGGGGATAAGTACGGCGCCGATAACCAGGTCGGCTTTAAAGATGGCTTGCTCAATATTGTACTGGGTAGAATACAGGGTTTGTATTTTTTGGCCGTAGATGTCGTCAAGGTAGGTAAGGCGGTTAAAATCTCTGTCAATGATGGTGACATTTGCGCCAAGGCCCAGGGCCATTTTCATGGCACTTATACCAACGGCGCCGGCACCAATGACCACAACTTCGGCTTTATTAACGCCAGGTACGCCGCCCAGCAGTACGCCGCGGCCGCCCATTATTTTTTCAAGGCAACGGGCACCGGCCTGCACAGAAAGCTTGCCGGCCACTTCGCTCATGGGTTTTAACAGTGGCAGACCGCCGCTGCGGTCGCGTATGGTTTCATATGCCACGGCCTTGGTTTTTTGCTTCATCAAGGCCTCTGTAAGGGGCTTGTCGGCCGCCAGATGTAGGTAGGTGTAGATAATTTGGTCTTCGCGCATTAGGCCGTACTCGGCTTCCAACGGCTCTTTTACTTTTACAATCATGTCACACATGGCCCATACGTCTTCGGCGGTGGGTAAAATGGTAGCTCCGGCGGCTATGTAGTCCTCATCGGTAAGAGAGGAGCCAAGACCGGCACCTGCCTGGACAAAAACCTGGTGGCCGTTTGCTACATATTCCTGCGCATTGGCCGGGGTTAAGCCCACACGAAACTCATACCTCTTGATTTCTTTAACGGTACCGACTTTCATTTGCATAAACTCCTTTATTGTTAATTTTTTATCTCGCTAAGCATATCTTACAACAAATCTCTTAAATATTCAAGCACTTTTGTACAATTTCACATTTTTGCCTTTTTTCCTCGGTTACGGTCTTTGGAAAGCTCAGAGACGCTCGGCTACACAAACACCTTATCAACATATTTACTGGTAAATCCTGCCAAAACAGCCCCGTAGGATAGCGAAAACGACAGACGATCGCCTACGGCCAGTGGTGCGGCATTGCTAATATCTACTATCAGGTGGTCGCTGCTGGCACCGATAACATCTACGCCGGGGGTAAGGCACGCCAATCCGTCTTGGTTGGTATCTTGCCGCCCCACGGCCAAAATGGCCCGCTTGTGCACGCCTATGTCATCATAGGCCACTGTTTCGCCAAAGGCATTGATATTTATCTGCCCCACGGGATAGCTGGGCTTTTCGGCAATTTCAATAATTTCGGCCTCCAGTGTAACCGCATCCACCTCAAGACCGGGGAAAGTCTCCCCATATGCGGTCTCCTTGCCGCATACAATGCTCTCGCCCAGGCGCAGGTTGTTTATGCCTTTTGGTATCAGGCCTTTCTCTAGTAAATACAATGTGCTGGAATTACCGCCGGACACCATGGGCAGGGCCACGCCGTATTTTTGCCGTATGCCATCGGCAATGGCGCACAGCTGGCCTAAATTATCCGCCGTGGGCAGCACAGAGCCGTAACAGGTAAGGTTGGTACCGATACCTTCCAGCACCAGGCTTTTTTGGCTAAGCACAAATTCTACCGTGCGGCTTATTCTTTCGGCATTATCAAAATACACGCCCTCGCGCAGGTCGCCCAGGTCTATCATTAATATGATTTTGTGGGTCTTGCCCTGCTTTTGAGCTGCCGTGGCCAATGCCTCCAGTGCCGCAATTTCAGAATTTAATGACATATCACAATGACGCACCACATTTTCCGCCTCGGACGGCGAAACCAGCCGCAACATCATGGTTTTTTGCCCGGCCGCCGGATATGCCGCAATATTCTCCACGCGGCTGTCGGCCAAAAAATCTACGCCCGCCGCCGCCAAAGCCTCAACCATGGGGGGTTCTGCGCAAAACACCTTTGTCACCGCCGCCATGGACATGCCGTGGCCGTGGCACAAATCTGCCAAAAATCGTCCATTATGGGCCAATTTCTTTAGGTCTATCACTAATCTTGGGTTCATTCGATTCCCAGCCTTTCTTTTATGGATGTAGTTATTTCATTTTCGAGGATACGCATACGAGGGATGAAGCTGAAGGGGATATCCTTGCCATATATTGTGGGGTTTAGCCAAAATTCCGGACTGTTATGATGCTCATCCCAAGATGAAGTAACCTCCCATACATCATCATGCGTTAATTCTATTATAGGTTTTGTTACAAGATGCTCTGTTACCAACTTATCCCCGGCAAAGGTTACAAGACGATAACCGAAAATGCTACCGTCTTTCACATCGTTAAAAAATAAGATAAGCCTGCCTTGCGCATCACGGATAAACCTTCCTCGGCAGTCATAATAACGTATAGGAGTAAATTCTCCGTCAATGAGTCTGTATATGACAGTGAGACCAAGACTATTGCTAAACTCAAGGAAAGTAATGAATATTTCCGGTATGCCATCGCCGTCCAGATCATAAATGGAGAATCTACTTGCGTATACCATATCGCCAAGTATAAAAGGCGCATCGTATATGGGATTGCCTTGATTGTCAAAGAAAACGCTTGTCTCTCTGCCTTGAGCAAAGGCATTTTCACGATCAAACCGCACAAGGGCATTGGAGTCCATGCCATAGCCAAAGCTGAATATGCTGATAAATTGAACCAAAAAGTCCTCTATGGCCTGGCGGGCGCGGGCGTTGACGTAGGGTTGACTGGTGTTTATAAGAACTGCGGATGTGGCTTCGTCCCAATCTACATCAAAATTAAGACGCCTGGCCAGGTCACGCAACATAAAATATCTGGTGCCGTGGACGGTGTAGGTCTGTAAGCTTACAATGTCATCAAAGATTTGCACACAAGTAATTGACGATAGGGCTGTGGTCGCAAAAGTTGCACGCCCCGGCCTTTCGCCGCCTACAGGTGTGTAAGGCTGACCGGGAGTAAGAATAATTGGCCTAGGATATTGGAACCAATTCACACTAAGCTGGGCCTGGGTGCCGTTAAGCACATATGCTAAATCTCGCAGGCGCACAAAGTTATTTCCGCCTATATTGTATGCGCGAATGTCCACCACCTCACCATTTATGGTTACATTATGGGTGCTAGGGGTAGCCACCACCGTGCTTTGAGCATGAAGAGTCGTGCCGAAAAGCGGCAGGGCCACCACAACGACCAAAATCATGGCTAAAATCCTGCTCCTTAGCATTAGCATCCCTCCTTAATGTAATACCGAGACGTAGGGGCGACTTGCAGTCGCCCACGGGCGGCGAAACGCCGCCCCTACAAAGCTCCGTTGGATTGTTTCACATATTTACGCAAAAGCAGTTTTGCCGCATCGTGATATTCCCTGGACAGCACACCAATGCTGGCCATAATATATCGGGTATCCTCCAGCACATTCATCCGGCCCGGTTTTGGGTACAGCATCACCCCGCCGGCGTTGATGCCGCACAGGGCGGCAAGCACGGCGTGGCGGTCTGGCAGACGGGTCAGCGCACCGCCTGTAGCCACCAAATGCCGCACTGCCGTAAGGTCTTTGCCTGTGGCGTGGGTGTTGCGGCCGGTTGCGCCGTAAGTATGGCGCAGGGTACCTGTGTGGCGGGTTATAGCAATGGCGGCGGCGTGGTATGCCAGGTGGGTGGTGAGGGCCAACTGTTCGGCACTTACCGGCACCGGGCGATAGTCCTCGAATATAGGTGCAATGTCCAGCCCTGTTTCTTTGGCTAACTTATCAAAACCCACCATTTCTGCCAGGTTGCGGGCGTTTATGTACACGCCAAGGTCGCCCTCCACAGTGCGCTTGGCAAAGGGCTCCGCCGCTATTTGCAGCAGGGATATTTCCTCAGTGCCGTGGGTGACGGAGTGGATGTCGGTGGTGGCACCGCCAACGTCCACCACCAGCAAGTCGCCTATTTCTTCATACAGCAATTGGGCGCATTCCATTACGGCACCAGGGGTGGGCATGATGGGGCCGCTTATCAAGCTGCGGATGTTTTCCATGCCAGGGGCCGTGGTGATATGTTCTTCAAATGCCTGGTGGATGAGGCGGCGCACGGGTTCTATATTAAGCTCGTCCAGACGGGGGTAGACGTTTTCGGTGACATACAGCTGCCGACCGGCCGCGTCAAACATTGCCCGAATGGCGGCGTGGTTTTGGGTGTTGCCGCAATATATCACCGGGGCCTGATTTTTTAGGCTACAAAGGAGCTTGCCGTTGGTTAGGGCGCATTCTCTGTCGCCATAATCCGTGCCACCCGCCAGCAATATCAAATTAGGGCTAATGCTGTCCAGCTGGGCCAAATCCCCATCTGTCAAGGGCCCGGCGGTGGCCATATGTATATTTGCACCGGCGCCCAGGGCCGCTTCCTGCCCGGCCTTAACGGTCATGTCGTATACCAGGCCGTGGACAGCCATACGTAGGCCGCCGGCGGCGCTGGATGTGGCCAAGAATGTGCCGTATTCGACATCCGTAGGCTGTGACGGCAGATTTTGACACAAATTAGCGATGGCGGCGCGAAGGCCCAGGGCAACGTCACCTTCCATAACAGAAGTGGGGGCCGCCCCGGAGCCTATAAATGTGGGATTTTTGCCCTCCACGCCGTTAAAAGCATTAACAATGGTGGTTGTGGAGCCTATTTCGGCCACAAGCACGTCTATTTTCAAGGTGTCACCAACTTTCTATGGTGTTGCTGGTTAAAACCGGTTGAAATTTTCGGTTGAAAACCGCCGAGCTACATTTTTCTTGCAACAATCAAAAACCGATGGGCCGTTCCCTGCAAAAATCCCTTTTCGTCTATTTCTTTTTGATAAGACCTCAGCTTATCTATATGTGTTCTTACAGAGAACTCCGGAAACTCCCAAACAAGAATTTTCGCGAGAAAAACCAACGCGCCGACATCGTAAAACCTTATGGGGCATTGAAATTCGTCTGTTTTTACTATTTCATAGCCCAGGTTGGCCAGTGTGCTACAATATTTGTCTATTGTGTGTTCAGAGCTATGCGGAATATAGCCATCGTTCAATTTTTGCATAAATTCATGGTCGTTTTTATTACCTACTTGCTGCGTGACAAAATAGCCACCGGGCTTTAGCGTCCTGTCAACTTCTGTTAAATCAAACGATTCGTGCCTATTTATAATAAAATCGAAAGTATCATTTTCAAATGGAAGTTTATCAAGTCTTTCATCGTTATACGTCTGCACAACGCTAATGCCAAGAGGCGATAGCGTATTTTTGCACAATTCAAAATTAGGCGCATACGCCTCTGTGGCATATGTGTTTCGATACGGGTGGTTTAATGTCAGCAAAACCTCGCCGCCGCCCGTTCCCATATCCAGCAATATATCTGTGTCTTTAAGGTATGTTTTAACAACTGCCTTGTAATCCCAGGGCGGCTCATCAAAATGCCACCGCCCGTTGATATGCGAAAAATCCCACCCCGAAAAGGCGCGGTTCTCTTCTGCTTTCCATTGTTTTATCAGGTCTGCATCATGCATATACTTCACCATCCAAACGGCGCCCGCGCCCTTGTGGCGGCACAAACCCACCACAAGGACAACGCACACAATCGCTACTTAACCGCCGCGTAAAAACATCTTTTGGGCGATTCTATTTTTTCCTCTTTTTTCAGGGCCTTGATGGCCTTGTCAATGTCGGCGCGCTCCAGCCCGGTAAGCTCTACCAAGGCTTTGGCGTCCAGCATGTCCTCTGCGCCAAGCAGTGCTTCAAGAACCTTTTCTTTGGACATATTTATTCCTCCTATTGCTCCCGGGCCTTCACGAGGAAGGACGCCACGTGCTTGCCTTTTGTGCCGCGGCCAAAGCCCGCATCTGCCCCGTTTTCTGTTGCAATTTCCGGGGTAATTTGGGTGCCGCCGGCCACGAAGGTAAGGCGGTCGCGCACGCCCATTTCCTTGGCAATGCGGTCTATGTTAGAGATATTTTTGTAGTGGATGTCGTCATGGCTGATGATGACGGAAGCCAGTATGGCGTCGGCGTCAAGCTCTATGGCGGCGTTAACCAGTTTTTCAACAGGCACGGATGTGCCAAGATAATGCACCTTTATGCCATATTTTTCAATGCCGCCGTGCTTTATGTCGATAATTTCGCGCAGACCCACGCTGTGCTCGTCTTGGCCGATGGTTCCACACACAACGGTCATGGGTTTGGCGGCTATAGCGGCAAAAATCTCGTCATCGCTGAGCAAATCAGGCTCTGGGGGGATAACAAGGCTGGCCACATCTATGTCGATATTAAGCTTGCCTTTAAGCTCCACGCGGGTGCCTTCCACGCCGTGCAGTACTTCCCGGTGGATAATTTCCGCGTCAACCAAATTCATTTGGCGTGCCGCTTCAAGGGCCGCTGCCTCGGCAACTTTAACACTGCATGGGAACATCAGGTTAACAAGCACGGTGCCGTCAGCCATCCATTCCATTTCCGGACGCAAAACTTTGCCGGAATGATATGCCGTCAGGGGCTTCATGCGCTCGTACACATTGTCTTCGGCATCCAGCTCGTCAATAAATACAATTTTGTCGGGCTGGGTAAGTGTGCAGCCGCCGATAAGGCTGGAAGGGTCGGCATCTGCTGCCAGACCGTATTGGGCTACGTTGTTATAGCCATAATGGGCCGCAACCGGGGCAAAATAATCCGCTTCGCGCTTTACAACCGTACCGGCACCAACGCCGCCGTCTATTTGGCGGGCAATGCCGTCGCCGCCACGTTCTGGATAACAGCCGCTGTCCACAAAGAAGCCGTCCTGCACGGATGCAAAATAGCCGCCTTTTTCAATCATTTCCTCCAGGAACAACACGGCGCGCTCTTGAATTTCACGGGCTTTCTCGCGTAGCGGCCCGTTGTCTTTCAGCTGCACCATGTCTTTTATGCCGTCCAAAGCCAGCAGGGTCTGCTTGGCAGTGTCGCATGCCTCTATATTATAAATATGCCATGGCACATTGCGTCCCTCGTCCGGGGTGATGGTGGACTGGATATCCACGCTGGTAAGCTTGGATATAAACATATTAAGCACGTGGGTGACCGTGGCGTCACGGGTGCTGGATTCTATATACTTTGTGTGCATTTGGCACCGCATACGATAATCCGTAAAGAAATCACGCAAAGCCACTGCGTACGGCAGGTCATAATACATACTCGGCCCCGGCGTAGACGTAGGCGGCACGGTAGACAGGCAGATATTACCCTTAGGCACACCAACTTTATGGGAAAATATAGAATTTATGGCGTGTTGCACCATCAGCTCCGGCATAACCTTCCAGGCGTCCCGGGCCGTGGCGTTGGCATTGTGGGCACCGTCAATCTGGGCCTGGCCGCTCCATGCGATAATTTTTTTGCTTTCACACGCGTCCACAAAAGACCGCACCATGTTGATATTACGATAAATCACGTTATACTGCGGATCCTGGTGGACACCGTTAACGCCTTCTTCGGCAAACATAACGGCGATATCCGGCCCGGCAACACCACTGACGTACGAATGGAAATTAATGGGTCTGCCCACTTCGTCCTCAATCATATCCAGTGCCTTACGCTGGGCACGTACCTGCTTGCGTGTTACCGGCACGCCGCCAACACCCTGTGGCGTACCTTCAATAAGCCCCTCAAAATGGCTTTGCCCCGCCGTGCGTATAACCATAATATGATCCGCCCCATGATGGGCCGCCATACGCATACGCCGTATATCATCCTCAAACCGTCCCGACGCAATCTCCGTCGTAATAACTGGCAGGGGCTGCGGGTCAATATTATCAAAATTATGGGCCGTAATAAGCGGCACGCCGGCCTTTAACGGCTCCGACGCATCCCTATAGGTAAAATCACCCATCTTAAGCCCCGGTGCGGGCTTGCGCCATGTCCAACCCTTGCGCCTCGGCCTATATGCTTCCAAATTAGACAGTATTTCCTCAATATTCAATCTTTCATTAGGATTAAGTTCCATTGTCTGTATTTTTCCCTCCTTGATTATTTGCATTGTCACGGCAAACGTGCGCCGTCCATTATGTGCGCTGGAGTGGGGTCGCCGAATATACTGCCTGGCAAATTATCACCCCATTCCCATAAACTACCATCAGCTCTAATTGCCGTCGTATGGCGGCTTCCGGCCGAAACGGCAATAACATCGTCCATAATTTTCGCAGGCGTGTGGTTTCTTGCAAGATGGACATTTCCAAGTTGGCCACGCCAATTATCACCCCAAACCCACAACGTGCCATCAGCAGTAATTGCCGTAGAATGTTCGTGTCCGGCCGAAATGGCGATAACATCGCTCATTATCATTTTTGGATTGTAACTGTAATGGCTTTCAATATCGCCATGACCAAGTTGACCGCTATAGTTACCTCCCCAAGTCCATAAGTTTCCGTCGGCACAGATTACCAATGTATGCAAATATCCGACAGAAACAGCAGTTACATTATCCATTAGATGCACAGGATTGGTATGGCAAATAGTCGTACCATCTCCAAGTTGGCCACGCCAATTAGCACCCCAGCCCCACAGACTACCGTCAGTCTTTATTGCCATTGTATGATTTACACCTGCCGAAACGGCAGTGACATCGCTCATCACATATATAGGCGAAGGTACTGATTCGGGCACATATCCGTCGTGGTTTATTATGGCACCATTTCCGAGTTGGCCAAAGTCATTTTTGCCCCAACCCCACAGGCTGCCATCAGCTTTTACTGCCATTGTGTAATAAGCACCTGCTGATACAGCGACAACACCCCTCATCACTCTTATAGGCTCGTGCACGTATTCATCACGATTGCCAATGACACCACTACCAAGTTCACCATGGTGATTATGGCCCCAAGCCCATAAATTGCCATTAGCTGTGATTGCCATTGCATGAAGATGGTTACTTGAAATGGCAATCACATTATCCATCTTTTTTAGAGGATTGTAGCTGTATATTGAAGAACTGGTGATGACGTTAAAGCCCCAAGTCCACAGTGTGTTATCGGACATAATTGCGAAAGAACGGCTTGTGCTCGCAGATATGGTAATGTGCTCTATGTGATGTTGTCTGGTGCAAAAAACTGCTAGAAGACCTATTGAGATTAGCATGGTAACACTGATAATTATAAAAAGCGACTTCCTTTTCATGCTACAACATCTCCTTAGGCACACCTTAGTTGTTTATACGTATTGGGCTTGCTGTGTTGTGTACTTCGCTACTATCACCAAGGCCAAGCTGCCCGTGCATATTGTTGCCCCAAGTCCATAGTGCGCCATCAGTCCCAATTGCAAGTGTATGCGCATTTCCATGGGAAACAGCGGCTATATTGTCCGTAATTCTTGTGGGTAGGTGGCGTGTGGATGTAGTGCCGTCTCCAAGTTGTCCGCCAAAATTGCTTCCCCAGGCCCACAATACACCATCGGCTGTTATTGCCATGGTGCTCCCGCTACTTGCTGATACTGCAATCACGTCATCTTTTATCTTTACAGGGTCGTTGCGGTCTGTATCAAAGCCGTCACCAAGTTGCCCGTTGTTTCGGCCCCAGCCCCACAATATGCCGTCGGCAGTAATCGCCATTGTATAATCATTGCCTGCCGACACCGCAATTACATCGTCCATCATTATTGCGGGAATATGGGATGACCAGGTGCCGCCTTCAAGGCGCGTGCCCTGACCGCTTATGCTCCAGCCCCAAACCCACAGACTGCCATCGGCTGTAATTGCCGTTGTGTGTATACGGCCGGCAGAAATGGCAATTACATCATCCATGATGTGTATTGGGTCGTGGCGGGTATATCTGGTGCCGTCTCCAAGCTCACCGCTGCCGTTGTTGCCCCAAGTCCACAGACTGCCATCGGCTGTAAGTGCCACGGTGTGCGACTGTCCAGCGGATACAGCAATTACATTATCCATTACACGGACGGGGTAAGGGCGTTCGGCAATTGTGCCGTTGCCCA
>WQVZ01000036.1 GCA_009785595.1 Defluviitaleaceae bacterium
AAAGAACGCACAGGGCTTGGCAACAGACGTCTGTCCCCTGCGGATTTTTTGGCCGACAAAATAGACGCCAGAGAAATTACTCCTCAAACAGCTAATATAGACCCTGCTACGGCGTCTGCGGTGGTGACATGCGTGCGCACCGGTGCTATTTTAGCGGCAGTCAATTACCCCACATTTGACGGCAACAACTTTTTGCCCCACAGAATAGACGCGGAATACATTCGGGCCCTTAATAACGACCCTACAGAACCCCAGAACAATAGGGCTTTTTCTGAAACCAACGCACCCGGCTCTACCTTTAAGATGGTGACGGCCTTGGCTGGCCTAAGTCAAGAAATAATAACTCCCACCACCCGCATTAGGGATAATGTTGTGTTTAGGGACGCGGGCTACCCGCCGCTGCACTGCAACGCTGCCCACGGCGTCATTAATGTGGTGGATGCTATTGCCGCCAGTTGTAATTACTTCTTCAACCGGGTGGCCTTTAATATGGGCAACCGCCGTAATGGCCGCACTGCAGAAGGCATAGAAACCCTTAATTACTATATGATGGCTTTGGGCTTCGGCCAACCTACAGGTGTGGAAATTAGCGAACGCTCTTCGGTGGTTGGAGCAAACAATGTACCACGCCTGGCTTCTCCAACTTTTAAGGAACATGTGCGCGGCCAGGCATGGTTTGATGGCGATACCAGCCAGGCATCCATCGGCCAGGGTTTTGTTGACCACACGCCGGCAGAAATGGCCAAATATTTTGCAACCCTGGCCACCGGCGGCATACGACATCAAATGCACTTTTTGCAGCACAGAGAAAATGCCGCGGGTGAAATCACTGCCTTCACCCCCGTGGTAGAATATACCTTAGAAATTTATCCGGCGCACCTAGAGGCCATACACCGCGGTATGCACGACGCAGCCTTTGGCCGTCGCGGCACAGGGCGCAATATTTTTGCTGGTTTTCCTATGGATATAGGCGTAAAAAGCGGCACCGCAGAGACGGGTACCAGGGCCAGCCATTCCACATACGGCGGCTTTGCCCCGTTTGACAATCCTCAAATTGCTGCGTTTGTAATTGTGCCCCATGGTGATAACCGCCACCTGCGCAGTCCCGCCGGCCATATTCTCCGTGCTGTTTTCGAAGAATATTACGGCCTTAACCCGCAAACTGCGTCGGATACCGCCAGCGATTTTTCCATTCAATAAAGAATGTTTTTTGGATAAAATTCGCCCCTTTACAAATGTATAAATATCCGATATACTATACGTGAGCGACGTGTTTGGAAAAGGATTGATTGCTATGAAAATAGAGCGAATAAGCGACAACCAAATAAAATTTACCTTGACTGAAGGCGACCTTTCCCAGCGGAACATGCGCCTTCATGAGCTTTCCTACGGCTCCGAAAAAGCCCAGGAACTCTTTAGAGAAATTATGGAGCGGGCCACGGTGGAATGTGACTTTCATACCACCCAAGAAACCCCTCTTATTATCGAAGCCATACCTGTTTCTCGGGATGGCATCATGATTATCGTAACAAAAGTGGCCAATCCGGAGGATTTGGAAGACCGCTTCGGCTATCCACCTGTCCTTGGCAACTACAAAAACATACCCCGCACCAAACAAAAAAAGAAGCCCGGCACACCTGGTGGCAATAATCAAGGTCAAACCCAGGGCCAATTTAAAAAGCACCCACCAAAATATATTATTTTCGAATTTGCATCCCTAGACAATATAATAAGTGCCTGTGCCCGCATTTCCGGCACCTACATAGGCGATAATACCCTATTTAAACACGACGGCAAATACTATCTGACTATTTCCGTTGAAAAACGCGGGCTGTCCACGGGCCAAGAAAGTGTACTAAAAGAGTATGGCAACAAGTTTTCCAGCATGGAGATATCCAAAATGTTTTTAACAGAGCATAGCGAAGTCATTATAACCGAAAACGCCGTGGGTGCTCTGGCTCATTTAGGTTGATATAAAAACACCGCCAACGATGTGTCAGCGGTGTTTTTATTCAATACCTAGCAATCGTGTTACATCTAAAAACATGCTTATGTCAGCAAAATAGTTTGGGTACATTGATCTTAGACTGCGATACGATTCTGCGGAAACAAGCACTACGTTATAAGCATAAGCAAAATTTTCATTTTTTTCAAATCGAATATAATCCTTATACGCCTTATCATAATCATTTTTTGAGTATGGCATCACAGCCACTTTACGCAATTGAGTATTTATGAACAAAATATGGTGGCCCGATTTCTCTTTATTGAGTTCGCCAATGAAATCATTAAACTCCAAAAGAACCCCTAGCTGGTACAGTATTTTGTGTTGATGCTCCAGCTCTTTCAGTTCTTTTATTATTTTATGTTTGACGCCAGGTGTTTCCGGAACAATGGGTTCTGTTTCCTGTAAGGCGAAAATCGAAGAAATAAGTGCAAAAAAACGCTTCCATTCTGCCGTGCCTTCTCCGCTTTTTAATTTATGAGTGGTGGCTATCTCTGCAAGCTCCACAGCCGTTGCCCAGGTATGTTGCAGTCGTGTTCTAATTTGCACTTCTATTTTTCTAGTACTGCCATCACCCCTTGGTGATTGAGAGAAAACTAGGTGAAGACTTCTATATCCAGAATCCTTGGGGTTTTCGATGTAATCATAGGTTTTTAGGAGCTCGCGTTTTGCATTCTTTCGTTGTAGCTTTTTTGCCACTTCATACACCTGTTCCACAGAGCCAACAACAGCTCTGCATCCTCCTATGTCGTGCATTCTGCTCAAGCCCATATCGGGATTTTTATTTAATTTGTACTGTATAGATTTTAGTCGCTTTAGTCGGCTCGCGGTTTCTCCTAAAATATCCACATCCAACACAGCCTTTCGCAAGGCAACATATACTGTGTTTAGGGGCTGTTTAAATTCTTTCCGCCAGTCCTGCACAAAAGATACCGCTTCTGCCGCTTGTGGTTCATAAATCTCATATTGAGACAATGTTTTGCCGGCCTGTTTTATTGTCAGCATTTTACTCACCTCGATTCCAATCAATCCCATATAGTATACTCTTATTTCCACAGTTTTACAACTGCATATGCCTAAAACAGTGCCAATTGCTCGGTTTCTGGCATCCCGTCTAGCACGCCGTTATCCTTCAGTAACTGTATAACATTCTTGTTTACTTTTGTGCGGGTTTTAAAGTCCTCCACAGAGAAAAATTCCCCATCTTCGCGTGCAATCACTATGGTTTCGGCGGCGGCGGCCCCTAGCCCGGCTACGGCACACAGGGGTGGCATCAGGCCCTCCTCCGTCAGCAAAAATTTGTCGGCACTGGCTTGATATAGGTCCAATTTAGCAAAAGTAAGTCCGCGGGCATACATTTCGTTAACAAGTTCCAACAGCACCATGGCTTTTTCGTCCTTTTGGGTGGCGTCATTGCCCAGGGTGTTTATGCGCCGCATTTCCGCTCTGGCAGCATCGGGCCCCTTGCACATCACTTCATAGTCAAAATCATCGCTTTTCACTGAAAAAGTCGCAGCATAAAAAGCCGCCGGATGATGGATTTTGTAATAACCAATGCGCATTGTCATCATCACATAGGCCACCGCATGCCCTTTGGGGAACATATAGGATATTTTTCGACATGATTCGATATACCATCGCGGCACACCCGCCCCCAGCATAACGCGCTCTTCTTCATCGGTAACGCCCTTGCCCCTGCGTACATTTTCCATAATTTTAAAGGCATCCAGCTTTGCCACACCTTTTAAAATAAGGTAAACCATAATGTCGTCGCGTGTCGGGATAATTTCCTTTAGGGTAGCAATTTTTTTACGGATAAGGTCCGCGCCGTTATTTGTCCACACATTGGTGCCGTGGGAAAGACCGGATATGCGCACCAACTCGGCAAAGCTGCTGGGGCGCGTGTCCACCAGCATTTGGCGCACAAAATGGGTACCAAATTCCGGTAAACCAAGTGACCCCGTCCTGCAATTTATGTCTTTTTCCGAAACTCCCAGTTTTTCCGGGCCAGAAAATAACGCCACCACATCTTTATCAGCAATATCCACCTGGCGAGGGTCAAGACCCGTCATGTCGTGCAACATCCTAATTATGGTCGGCACATCGTGGCCCAGAATATCCAGCTTCATCAAGCGGCCGCCAAGGGAATGGTAATCGAAATGTGTGGTGGTTACGTCAGAATTAACATCGTTTGCAGGCCGCTGCACCGGTGTAAATTCGTATATACTACGGTCTCGCGGCACCACCATCAAACCACCGGGGTGCTGGCCCGTGGTGCGCTTAATGCCTGTACACCCTGTGGACAAGCGGTTTATTTCAGCATTGCGTTCTGCTCGCCCACGCTCTTCCAGGTATTTTTTCACATACCCAAAGGCTGTTTTGTCAGCAATGGTACTAATTGTGCCAGCCTTAAACACATATCCTTCGCCAAAAAGCTCCTCGGCATATGCGTGGGCCTTGGCTTGATATTCCCCGGAAAAATTAAGGTCAATATCTGGTTCTTTGTCGCCATCAAAGCCCAAAAAAGTCTCAAAGGGTATGGAATGGCCGTCTTTTTTAAGCTTGGTATCGCAGTTTGGGCAACCCCTATCCGGCATATCACAACCCGATGCTCCGGCATATTTACGTACAATATCAGAATCAAAATCTGTAAACTGACAGTTAGGGCAAAAATAGTGTGGTGACAATGGGTTAACCTCAGTAATATCTGCCATGGTGGCCACAAAGCTGGAGCCGATAGAACCACGAGATCCTACCAAATAGCCGTTTTCCACGGAGTTTACAACCAATTTGCGCGCGATTATATACATCACCGCAAAGTTATTACCAATGATGGATGCAAGCTCCCTATCCATACGTGTTGCGACTTCTTCCGGTAATGGATCGCCATAAATGGCCCTGGCGCGGTCGGTTACAATTTGCACCAAATCCTCCCCTGCTCCCTCCATGGTTGGCGGGAAGCTGCCTTCTGGCAAAGCTGGGAAATTTTCAACCATATCAGCAATAAGATTAGTGTTTTCAACCACCACACGATGCGCATCTTCTTCGCCTAAATATGCAAAATTAGCCAGCATTTCCTCGGTGGTCATAAAGTATAATGGCGGTTGGCTTTCGGCATCATCAAAACCATTGCCCGCCATGATTATAGTGCGATATACCTCTTGGCCGGGGTCAAGATAATGGGCGTCACCGGTAGCTACCACAAGTTTTCCATGCAGCTCTCCGTATTCAACAATTTTCTTATTAATTTCCTGTATTCGCTCTATGTTTTCCACAATGGCCTTCTTCACCAAATGGGCATTATTGCTCGTGGGTTGTATCTCAAAATAATCATAAAACTCTGCCAGTGTTTCGATGTGTTCTTCTGGGCGATTTTCTAAGATAGCTGAGAAAAACTCACCTCGTTCACAAGCGGTGCCGATGATAAGGCCATCACGATGGCACAAAAATTCGCTTTTTGGTATGCGAGGCTGCCTGGCAAAATAATCCATATGAGATTTTGAAACCAGTTCATACAAATTGCGCAGACCTTGGCGATTTTTTACCAAAATAATAGCATGATGTGGGCGCAACTTTTTAACATCAATTTTTTTAGAATACCGTATGTTTATGTAATTTAACTCGGTAATCTGCTGCGATTTTAATATATCTACCTGTTGCATAAAAATCCCTGCCAGTGCCTCGGCGTCATCGCAAGCGCGGTGGTGGTTCTCTAAGGTTATGCCATGATGTTTTACCATTGCAGCCAGACCATGACGGGCAAGATCAGGAAAAAGTGCCCGAGACAGCTGTAATGTGCATATATACGGGTTTTTAACCTCGCGGCCCAGCATTTTGGCATTGTGCTCCAAAAAACCCATGTCAAAATCCGCATTGTGGGCCACCAAAACGGCATCACCAATAAAGTCTAAAAACAGCGGTAATACGGCATCTATAGCAGGTTGTCCGGTCAACATATCATCCGTTATGCGGGTCAGTTCCACAATCTTTTCCGGCAGGGGCACGCCGGGATCTATAAGAGCACTAAAGCGGTCAACAATCTGGCCACCTTGCAGCTTCACGGCCCCAATTTCAATTATAGCGCAGTTTTTTCTGTCGAAACCTGTCGTTTCCACGTCAAAAATCACCATGTCATCCGTCAACAGTGCATCGCCGGGGCGAGTGACGATAGACAAAGCCGTATCGTCTACAAGATATGCCTCCATGCCATAAATCACTTTAATTCCGGCCTTTTTCGCCGCATTCATGGCCTCCGGAAAAGCCTGTACCACACCATGATCTGTGATGGCCACGGCCGGATGGCCCCAGGCGGCGGCCCGCTTAATAAAATCTTCGGCAGGGGTCAGACCGTCTAACTGGCTCATATTAGTGTGTAAATGCAGCTCAACACGCTTTTTAGGTGCGTCGTCGATGCGTTCTTCCTCATCCAATTCAGCCACGCCCAGTTTGTTCGCCATTATGTTCAATTCGTTATTATATGTATCAAATTGCACCTGTCCCGCAACTTTTATCGCCGCGCCATCCGTCAACAAAGCTGCGTATTCTGCCTTTTTATCAGGTGATAAGAACATCTTCACAGTAATAGAGCCATCGCCATCTGTAATGTCAAAAGTATACAATAATTTTTTACTTTTAGTTTCGCGTTTATCAAGACGGAAAATTCGACCTTGCACCACCACAGTCTCATCCTGAAAAAAATTGCCGCTTAGGGGCCGTGCTTCGCCGGAAACACGGGTTGCCGTAGTTTTTTTGGGCCTCGGTTTGGCTTCCACAGATTTGGTCATCGCAATCGGTTTCACATATAGGTCATCCACTTGTTTTTTAGGCTCCTTTGCGCAAACAAATTCTACCCTAACCTGCATATTTATGCCAACTGACAGTATCTTTTCAATTTGCCTGGCAGCGTCCATTTTGCGTAATAGCATTTCCATATCATTTGGCACATCAAAACGCAGTATATTGCCATATAGCTGCCATTTAGCCCCAGCAACAAGCTGGCTAATAAAAGGGCTAGCTTTATACAATCTGTGTAGTAAATTTTCCCAAAAAAATTCAAGCTGCGCGACATTGTCGCCTTCCAGACTATATATGGCAATTATGTCAATGTTTTCTATCATGCCCAATTCCAGAGCCAAAGCGCCTTCCAATGCCAAAAATTGGCCGCCGGTGATAACTTCTTCTGGCATAATGAAAATTTCCATTTTTTTCTCGTGATTATTTATCCTAATATTTCTTACTGCGGCTGTTTTCAACGCATCAGACGTTGTTCCTGGCAGCAACATTTTAAATACATCAAACAGTTTTTTATCCACAAGCTTCATAGTTTTTCAATTTCCTCCACAAGCACGGCAACCATGTCATTTTCCGATACTTTTCGTACAATTTCGCCTTTTTTAAACAGCACGCCGGCTCCCTTACCGCCAGCTATGCCCACATCGCATTCTCTTGCCTCTCCCGGACCATTGACAATACAACCCATTATGGCAATTTTAATTGGCGTCACTATATGCACAATACGCCGCTGCACCTGCTCTGCGATGGTTATAAGGTCAATTTCGCAGCGTCCACAGGTAGGGCAAGATATAATTTCTGGGCCAAAACGGCGTAAATCAAGGGCTTGTAACACTTCTCGTGCAGCGCGAACTTCCTCCGCAGGATCGGCAGTAAGAGAGATACGCACAGTATCACCAAAACCGCGGGTTAATAACGCAGCTAAACCAGCGGTAGATTTAATTGTACCGGCATATAGTGTTCCGGCTTCGGTAATGCCTATATGTAGGGGATAATCCACTTGCGGTGCCAAAATTTCATGTGCGGCTAGTGTCATTGGAATATTGCTGGCCTTGGCAGATATTACAATATCGTCAAAATCCAAGTTGTTAAGCAATTTCACATTGTCCAAGGCCGATTCCGCAAGGGCCGCCCCTGTCACGCCATTGTGTTTGACTGCCAAATCAGTCTCCAACGAACCTCCGTTTACGCCGACCCGTATGGGAATGCGGCGGTTTTTGGCGGCCTTCACCACTGCTGCCACTCCGGCTGCATTGCCGATGTTCCCGGGGTTTATGCGTATTTTGTCAGCACCGGCGTTGGCAGCGGCAACAGCCAAGTTGTGGTCAAAATGAATGTCGGCAACCAAAGGTAATTTGGCAATTTTTCGCCTAATTTCAGCAAACCCCGCCACTGCCGCTTGATTATTAACTGCCAGTCTCACAATTTCACAGCCCACATCGGCCAGTCGTTCTATTTGCGCCACAGTAGCCGCCACATCAGCAGTTGGCGTATTTGTCATGCTTTCAATGGCAATGGGATGATTACCACCGATGGCTACCCCACCCACATTTACTACTTTTGATACTCTACGATTATACATCATCGCCCCCGGCAATGTTATTTCGATAATATTCGATAATTTCCGCAAATTGTGCATCGTCAAGGGCTTCAATCCCCGCCCCTGACAGACCATAAGTCCCAACAGCAGTTTTCTCAAACCACCCATAAATATTGCGCAACAGCGTCTGCCCCGTGTTTTTGTGGCAACCAAATTCCTTTACCAGCTGCGCCGGCTTGGCATGGCCTATTTTCTCCAGTACACAAGCTATATGGATATTTCGCTCCCTGTGGGCTGTCAGCAGTTTTTTGCGAGCAGAACCGCCAACATTGCCATCAAAAGTACGTCCGGCCATCTCTGCCGTCAGTGCCCGCGACCGTGCATTATTGCGGCTGCGACCCTCTTTCGGCACAAAAACAACATCCACGCTATGCAGGGGGCTGTCCATGGCCACGATAATTAGGCCAACATCTAACTTTTCCAAAATATACGTAATGTGGCCGCGGTTTTTCATAAATACCCGTCGGGGAATAGCAATATACACAGTGCCGGCCAGCTTTTTGCGATCTAATGCTTGGTACAGCAGGGTCATGTTAAAGGATTTTTTCAGCTCTACCACAGACATTTGGCCATCCCTCGCCAACACCACGTCACAGCCTTTTACCTCGCCCTTTACCACATAACCCTGCTTCTCAAAGTATTTTTTTATGGGCTCATAAAGCTCCGTCTCTAGCATGGCACCGCTGCCATAAATCTCTCTATATCATCCACACTTTTGATAATATGGCCGGTTAAATTTTCGCAACCATCAGTTGTTACCAACACATCGTCTTCTATGCGTATGCCAATGCCTTCTTCGGCTATATACAGCCCAGGCTCTACGGTAAACACCATGCCAGGAGCCAGCACAAGATCTTTGTCAGAACCTACATCGTGGGTTTCCAGACCCAGCATATGGCTTACACCATGGAAATAATACTTAACAATATCATTCTTGCCCGAAATCAAGCCAATTGCCGCCAGTTCTTTTTCATAATACGCCAGCACGGCTTCATTAAGGGTGCCAAAAACTACACCGGGTTTTATCATATCAATAACCAATTCCAGCGCACCCAGGACGATATTATACAACGTTTTTTGCCTGTCATTAAACTTGCCGTTGGCCGGGAAAGTACGGCTAACATCGGCGCTATACCATTTCCACTGGGCACCAAAGTCTACCAGCACCAAATCGTCTGGTCCTATGGTGCAATTGTTGTCGCTGTAATGCAGCACACAGGCATTTTTGCCGCTGGCCATAATGGTACGGAAGGCCCTGTCGCTACAACCATTTTTTCTGTAAATATAGTCCAAATGGGCCTCCAACTCATATTCTGCAATGCCTGGTTTTGCATTGCGCAAAAGAACCTCAAAACCCTCGCCGGTAATTTGCGCCGCCTTGCGCAAATATTCTATTTCAACATCAGATTTTATCAGCCGCAGTGTCGCAAACATGGGAAAAGCATTCTCCAGCCGCACCATGGGAAATTTCTCCCGCAAAAGCTTAGCAAAATCTAATTCCGGCGTGTTGGGCACCGTCAAACTTCTATTTTCCATATCCAAATAAACCGTATGTATCTTTGTTCTCAAAAAGGCCGATGCTATGTGACCGTTTAGCTCATCAATATACGCAAAATCCTCTATGCCGGATATTTCTTTGGCCGTCTCCTTGTTAAGTGCTGCCCCATCCCATTTTGCCACATGCTCGTCATATCTCTCCAAATACAGCCGGCACTTAACCTCTCCTCCAGCATCTTTATATTGCACAAATACCAAATTCTGCCGGTCTATGCCTGTCATGTAATAAAAATTACGCTGGGGCGCAAAGGGATAAAACTCATCTCCCCGCTTTACCGGCGCCGTGCCAGCAAAAACAACCAACATGCTGCCATTTTCCATAGCGTCTCCAAAATTTTTCCGATTGGCCACATATAATTCACTCATATCTCAAACCTCCGCGCTTTTCTTATCATTATAATCTATTGCGCTGGTCATTTCAATGCTTGATTTTGTTTCCATAATATGGTAACATAGCAGAGGTGATTTTTATGCAAAAACCTATTCCCTCAGCAATCTTCATAAAAAAACTCGCACTGGTGATGGCTTTCGGCGTTTATATTTTCTTGCTTCTTTACATCACCCTGCTCTCCCGCCCACCTATTTATCTTGTTAATGCCGTAGAACTGCACCCCTTTGCATCCTATATCAGGGCACTAAACACCCAACCCCATTTGGCCCGCATAGAAATACGCAATGTCATATTTAACGTCATCATGTTCATCCCTCTGGGAATTTTGCTGCCCATGGCTCATACCAAATTACAAAAATTTCGTATACTTTTACCCATAGCCATATCGGCCACCATAATCATAGAAACCGCCCAATTCATTACCAATCGCGGCATTTTCTCTGTAGAGGATATGTTACACAACACTCTGGGTGCGGTTATCGGCCTTGTGTTGCTCAAGACAATATGCTATAATAATGCCGAAAGGAAGGGATAAATCATGATTTCTGTAAAAAATTTGACAAAAAAATATGGCAAACTGCTGGCCAATGACGGTGTGAGCGTGCAGATAAACAGCGGCCAAATGGCCGTTCTTTTAGGCCCAAATGGCGCAGGCAAATCTACCCTGATAAAGTCCATCTGCGGGCTTTTACGTTTTGAAGGTTCCATAACCATAAACGGCCTGGACAACAAATCCTCCGGCGCAAAAAAAGTATTGGGTTATGTGCCGGAAATGCCGGTGGTATACCCCATGCTTACCGTTGGCGAACATTTAGAATTTATCGCACGCGCCTATAAGCTTACCGACTGGGAAGATTATGCCGAAGAGCTGCTGACACGTTTTGAACTGACTGACAAACGCAAAAAACTGGGCAAAGAGCTTTCTAAGGGTATGCAGCAAAAGGTGAGCATATGCTGTGCGCTTTTGCCCCGCCCAAAGGCTGTTATATTGGACGAACCTCTTGTTGGCCTGGATCCCCATGCCATACGGGAGCTTAAACGCATACTTGTAGAGCTTAAAACCCAGGGCGTCGCTGTTATGGTAAGCACTCATCTTATAGACAGCACAGAAAGAGACTGGGACACCACATATATCATGCAGGGCGGCAAAATTGTGATGGAATGCAGCCGCACGGACATGGAAGGAGAAAGTCTGGAAGATATTTATTTTTCCATCACAGGCACAAACCAGGGGGAAGATAAATGAGAAGCCTTTTCTATCTAACACGGGCGACATGGAAAAACCGCCTGGCCGGGATTTTCAAATCCCCAGGCAAGCTTATTATGTATTTGGTTATTATAGCGGGCATCGTGGGTCTTATAGTTATGACCCTGTCTGGTGGCGGCACTCCTGCTGAGCCCGACGAAATAACCGACCTGGTATGGTTTAGAGGCATAATGTTCGCCTTTTTGCTCCTTGGCTTTTTACCCGCAATATTCCGCGGGCTAAAGCAAGGCACCATGCTGTTTCAGATGAGTGATGTCAACCTGCTTTTTGTGTCACCCATACGCCCCCAAAGCATCCTGCTTTACGCCGTCATCCGCACCATCGGTGCCGCCCTTTTGGGCAGTATTTTTATTTTCTTCCAAGGCGGCCTGGCCAGAACCTTCGGCTTTGCCTTTGGCGGCCTGCTGGTGGTTTTTGCGGGATATGTGCTGGTTACAATTTTTATACAAATAATGACCATGTCCATATATATGTTTGCAAATGGCAACGAACCTCGCAAGCGCATCATAAAAATCATTGCGCTGGCACTTTTTGCACCATTACTGGTGGTGGCCGGCCGGGCTTTTTTGTATACCGGCGGTGATATTATGGCCACCCTGGAGATTATAGTATACAGCCCCGTTATGGCTTGGACGCCTATCCTAGGCTGGGTATCCAACGGCACAATAGCCTTTTTGGGCGGCGATATATTGGGCGGCGTATTGTTTTATGGTGCCATCCTTGCGGCAGGCGCACTGTTGCTGATATATGCCTATGTCGGCGGAGGGGAATATTACGAAGACGCCATGGCCGTAACAGAAACCACATATGAGAAAATACGCGCCGTGGAAGAAGGGCAAATTAATGCCGTATTTGTCACGGACAAAAAAACCAAAGTGGCCCGCACGGGACTTGGCGGCACAGGGGCCAAAGCTATGTTTTACCGCCATCTGCGCGAGGCTTCCCGTCAAAATCGCACAGGTCTGTGGGGCGGCTTTTCTCTTATGCTTGTTGCGGGTGCCGCTGGTTTTGCCTTTCTTAACCGCGACGGCAGCATTGCCACAATTTTATTCATCTTCATGGGCTTAAACATCTTTAGAATAGAAATGAGCCGCGGTATGAAAGACCTGTACAGCCATTATATCTTTCTTATTCCGGAATCACCTTTACGCAAAATGATTTGGAGCAATATGGAAGTGGTCTTCAAAATAACTGTAGAAACCGCCCTGGCCTTCATCTTAGCCGGCATCATTATGGGCACCTCACCCTTGCTCATCTTGCTGGCAATACTCGCCCATGTCCTTTTTTTCCTGGTTTTGTTGGGTTGCCAATACCTGTTTTTACGCTGGGTAGGCTCCCATGTAAACATGCTTATGCAAATGACGATTTATATAGCCATTATTGCAATAGTCCTTGCGCCGGGAGCTGCCGCAGCCTTGTTTGCGGGCTTTTGGATTGGCAATTCCGCCGGCCTCCTAATCGGGCTAATTATCTTTGCACTTTGGGAGTTCATTGCAGCCATAGGATGCTTTGCCCTGTCAAAAGGGGTGTTGCATAACTGTGATATGCTTATTATGGACACAAGGCTAACAAAGTAGAAGGCGGGGGCCGTCCCGCCCGCATAAACATTCTTTTTTACAAAAACATCAGTAGCACCGGTATTGTCACCATTGCCAAAATAGTAGACGCCGCAAAGGCTTGTGACGCATACACATGGTCTCTGTCATGCCGATAAGCAAAAAGTATAATATTTGCCGCCACCGGACATGCCGCAACCACTACAATTGTACCCAGCAACACCGGCGGTATATTAAACGGCATAAACAAAAGTATAACAAAGACAGGCAAAACCAGCAGGCGCATAGCGCATATACCGTAAATACGCCTGTCCCTTAGGGTTGCAAGCACATTAACACCGCATATAGACGCCCCCGCTACCAACATGGCCAGCGGGGTGTTTGTATTTGCCAACAATGCCAGGGGTGTGTGCACAACCTCCGGCAGACGCACCCCTGTAACAAACATAGCAAAACCCAAAACAATGGCTATCATGGGTGGCGATACCGCCATCTTTTTTATGGCAGAAAAATCCCGCCGCCCACTCATCACCATCTCTCCATGGGTCCACAAAAACACAAAAAACACCGTAAGAAAGCCCGTAAGATAAAACACACCCTGGGATCCAAAAATGCCATATATCAGCGGTATGCCTAAAAAGGCAGAATTAGGGTACACACAGGCAAATTTCTCTATGGCATTATCATACTCTTTCCATTTCATTCCAGAAGGGAAAATTGTGGAGCGGCTGGGGCGGTTGGCCGCAATTTTCCCTTCACTTGACATGAAAAGAGTGCCACGGCCGCTCCGGTTTTTATACACAATATGGGCGACGGTTGCGGTTATGGCAAAAGACGCCGCCCCCAACACCACAGCCAAAAACAACCCCCGCAACAGCTCCCATTCAAATGGCCGTTGATACGCCAACAAAATAACCAAGGGGTTTATCACCAACAGCAGCAAATTAGACAATCTTTTGCCCACAGTCTCGTCAACAAGCCCTGCCTTGGCGCACGCCACCCCAATGGCCATCAAGATCACCATGGTTAATATCTGGCGAAAAGATATGTATGCTAAGTCCATAAAACAAGCTCCTCTTATGTTATACTCTTCCGCACAGCCTCTGTCAACACTTCGCAGACTTCCCGTGGATGCATAACCATAAACATATGATCACTAAAATGAAATGTAATCATTTCTTTGTACGGTGCTTGCAAAAGCTCGAACACTTTGCCGGTATACTCTTCCGAAAACAACCCATCGCCACTGTCGGATATAAGGTATATAGGACAACGTGCGCTTCCGTCTGTTAAGGCCGGAAAGCGTGTGGTAAACAAGCTTACCAAAAAATGGGCCGGATAGCTTCGCAGGCACAAATCGTCCTGTATGGCCATATCCCAAAAATCACGGTTGGGGCTGACACGCTTATATTCCAAATAAAACCCCAGGGGTATTTGTAAGCCCGGAAATAACTTGGCAAAAACCTTTAGCATAACCTGCGCGGGGCGATATGTGTGTCGCAATATTTTCGGAAAACGTGATATGCCAATGGAATCGGATAGTTCTGTCAAAATGATATTGTGCGAAAATACCGCCGCAACCCGCTCATCTTCAGCGCCCACAGCCGCCGCAACAAGACCACCTTGACTGGATCCCATGGTCACAATCGGTAACGAGTAGCGTTCTAACGCAAAAGTTACCGCGTCACGCCCATTTTGCACAATGTCCCGTATGGTGTAGCGTTTTACGCCCCGTGAGCTTTTGCCGTGGCCCACCGGGTGCAGACCAATAACGGCAAAGCCGCTTTCTGCAAAACCCGACAACAGCGGCTCATACAAAAGAGGATGCACCATCGTGGCCGGCACAAATATAATAACTGCCTCCGGTTCTTGCGGCTCCCACACCGACAAAGTAATACAGGCACTTCCGCTTTTTATTTCGTGTTCGGAATATGTCATACTTCTCATAACTAAGCCTCATATTTATAGATTTGCGTACGCTTCATATTATAGCAAATTTCGATGCAGATCACAATGTGCGATTTCAAAAAACTTCCCCGCCATTAACTGACAGGGAAGTCGTTTTTCACCAAAGAATCCACAAAGGCCTGCATTTCTTCTTTGCTTTCTATGGTATGGGTATGGTCTATTATGCGCTTTTGCTCTGCTTCGGGCAGGGTGTAAAAATAGTCTGCCGCCGTGTCGTTTTTGGCCAAGGCAATGTCCAGGCCCATGGGCATGTCCGGTGGGTATATTTTGCTGCGGTCGATATCCAAACCTATATCACCTCCGCGCTTAGTTTGCGCGGAACTATACCGATTATACCTGCACCCCCTCGGGGTCTTCTTTTGTCAACAAAATATTAATAATTTGGGCGTGCACTCGCCCAACATCACTTTTCCAGTTATTGCATATCAACAGTGCTTGTTCTTTGTCCACCACAGACAAATTTAGCTCCATCAGCAGGGTATCATAGTCGTATACGCCGCATTTTACTATATATTCTCCGGTGTCGTGGTCAAAAAAATGGTTGGCGGTGGTTTCAAAGCCCTTCATAACCTCGCGGCGGTTTTCGGCCACATATTTTGCTATGCGGTTTTTCATATGCTGGGGCACATAGGCGGCAAAGGTCTCCAGGGCCTTCATGCCGTCACCGGTTATGGTATATCTGGTGGTGTTGTTGTCCTGGCTAAAGTCAAGATATTCAATGTCCACCATTTCTTTAAGGTATTGCTGCACGCTGTAAAAGTTCATATAGCTTTCTTCCAGCACAAATTGGGTAATTTGGCTGTTAGACATGGGTATGTCCATGCGGTTCATTAGGTACAGCAAAATTATCTTGTGTTCCACCTGTTTTTCTTCGCTGCTTGACGGGGGATATATATTTTGTTGTGACATCGCGGCACCTCGTTTTTCACTGTAAATTGGGCAGAAAAAACACCGCCCCTGCTATTGATTGTACCAGACCTTTTATGGTAAAATCAAGATAGAAAATATGTTTTTGCCACCTGATGGAACAAATCCCCAGCCCCGCGCGTTTTTTATAGTAAAATTGAAATTGAGGTGAATCATATGCGATTCTTAAAACGAATATCACTATTTGTTTTGGCTGCCCTGTTGCTTGCGGGTAGCGTATCTCTGCAAGCTAGTAGTCCAGCCGACAGCCAACGCAGAGAGTTTAACATCGGCATTGTTGTGGACTGTGCAGAAGAAGCCAGCGAAATTATCCATGGTCTAAGCGGCCACAACTTAAGCTCTACCGTTTTTTTCTACGAACACGGCGGTAGTGCACACTTTAGGCGGCGTGTGGATATTGATTTTTATGATCAAGTGCTAAACACCCTGCGCAGCTTGGGTGATGTGCATTACGAAAACGAAAGTACAATAAATATGGCGGCAGAGATGCTGGACTTACAGGCACGCCTTACGGCCAATGGGGACGAAATTGCCCGTCTTACGGCCATTATGGCCGACAGTGCCACCCTGGACGTGTTGATAGCCGTAGAGGGTCGCCTTAGCCAAGCAGCCTGGCAGCGGGATTTGCTAATGGGCCGCATTAACCAAATAAACAATACAACAGCATATCCTTATCTTAATATAAACGTGTGGGAGCATCCGCCAGAACCGGTTTTGATCGCCCTGCCCTTTGCTGATCGCCTGGGGCAATCCTTTGTGGATTCCGCCATTAACCTAACCGTACTTGCCGGTGATTTTTTGGTATTGCTTGCTTCGGTAGCCATACCTTTTGCCCTAATTGGCGGCCTTGCTGCCTTGGGCTGGATAGCTACCCGCCGCGTAAAAAAGCATTTTGCCCACAAAGAGGCCGAAGCAGAAGAGGAGGACGCATCATGAGAAAAATATCGCTGCCCATTATTCTATTCGCTTTGCTGATTTTGTCCGCTTGTGCTGCCGGTCGTGATAACTCCGACATTGATTTTGCCACCGAAGCTCCTATGGCATGGGATGCCACCCCCATAGAAACTCCCGCCTTTCGTGGCAGGGCCTCTCACAACTACACAATTTTTGCAGAAGAAGCCGATTTCCTTGCAGATACCGCATCAACCTCTGCCACAAACCGTATGCTTATAAAGCGTGCTAATATAAACATGCAAGCCCCCGCCGACGAATTTGACGCCGTAATGTACGCCCTGCGTCAAGTATCCGGGGATTTTGACGGTTTTATAGAAAGCTCTAATATGTCCGCCAGGGAAGCCTGGATAAGCCGCAACGAAACCCAAATACATCGCCACTTTAACATAACCATACGTGTACCAAGCGAGCATTTTGACACCGCCAAACGCCATGTAGAAAGTCTCGGCCGCGTTATTTTATCCGACGAAAGCGCCGATGATGTCACCGACAGGTTTTATGACATGGCCGGGCGGCTGGAAACCCGCCGCGTTGAGGAACAACGGGTGTTGCAGCTTATTGACGGCGCGGTTTATATAAACGACCTGCTGGCCCTGGAAGACCGCCTGTCCCAAATACGCGTCCAAATAGAAATATATCGCAGTCAAATGGAAAGCATGGCTGGTCAGGCCGCTTTTTCCACCATTCATGTAACCCTATCAGAAGAAACAAGTGTTGTCGCCGCGACCACCGCCAGCCTTGGCGGTCGCATTAGCGGTGCTTTCATCGGTTCTGCCGACGGCACCGCAAATATCCTTGGCGAAATTATAATCTTCCTTGCCGCGGCCGTCTTGCCCCTTGCAATCATCTCCCTGCTTACTTTCAGTGGTATCTTCATTGTCAAGCGTTTAATAAGGCGCAGGGGTGCCATATGATTTTTTCCGACAAAACAGCCATTGTAACCGGCGGCGCGGGCGGCATCGGCAGTTGCATAACCCATCACCTTCTGGACGCCGGTGCATATGTCATAATTATAGACATTATTGCGGCAAAAGAGCATGAAAGGCTCTCGCATTTTCAAGGTGACATAGCAGACAAAGCCACCCTGGAAGCCTTTGTAACCACATTACCACACCCGGTGGATCTTCTGATAAATAACGCTTGCATCGGCCGCGGCGGGCTTCTGTCCGGCTGTTCTTACGAGGATTTTGAGTACGTACAAAAAGTTGGCGTAACAGCTCCCTACTATCTCACCAACCTGCTTTTGCAGCAAGGCCTTTTGGCCAGCGGGGCCGCTATTGTCAATATCGCCTCCACCCGCGCCAACCAATCCAAACCCAACACCGAGGCATACACCGCCGCAAAGGGCGGCATTGTGGCCCTTACCCACGCCATGGCAGCCAGCCTGGCTGGGCGCGCCAGAGTCAATGCCATATCACCCGGCTGGATCGAAACCAGCCATCACCACCACACCGCCTCAGATATACATCAGCACCCCGCCGGGCGTGTGGGTACTGCCGATGATATCGCCCTCATGGTGTTGCATCTTTGCGATAACGAAAAATCCGGCTTCATCACCGGTCAAAACTTCGTTATAGACGGCGGCATGAGCAAACTAATGATTTACCACAACGACCACGGCTGGAATTATACCAACATGACGTAGGGGCGCAGACTGTGCGCCCGTTAAACAAAAAGGCACGGAATCACTCCCGCGCCTTTTTGTTTTATTTAACTATTGCCTCAGAATCCCTCATTCTCTTAAATTCCAATTCAACCTCGTCAGCCACAGGACGGCTACGCCACATGCGCTCTTGCATAACAATCACAATCTGCCGCACAATCCACACGCCCCACAGGGCAATCATGCCATAAGTAAAGCCCAGCCATAAGAAAAAAATGTTATCTTGCAAAACATAATTCCAAAAACCTGCAAAAATTACAAAATTTAAAAACCCGGTCAGCACAAAGCCTGTCAAATGCCATTTCAGCACCCTTCTGCGCCGCACACGCTCTTTAGCCAAATGCCGCAGCAAATCGTCACTGGCTCCGCGCCAGTCAGCATGGGTCGCCTCCTCAACATGCGCTTTTTCGCGCAAATCTATCACTTCTTTTTCATTAGAATTATATAGTCAATTAAGTTGAAAGCAATAACAAGCTGCGTCCATCAAGCTGTCAAACATCGGCAAGATTGAGCGTAGTTTTTCTTTTAACCAAGCCCAAAACTTTTCGATTTTGTTTAGGTCTTGT
>WQVZ01000037.1 GCA_009785595.1 Defluviitaleaceae bacterium
AACATTCTTATTAACATCTATCATGTTAACATAGCCCATATTGTTCCATATGCGGTTAATACGTACAACATCCATAGCACATTGGCCATTGGGGAATGTAGCTGTTACTACTAGGTCTGCATAAGGTACAATGGCATTGGCTCCATTAAGCTGTGTCCACATGCGGATGGTGCCGGCTATGCTTGCTACGTTGTCGTTACCGTTGTTAAAGACTTGCAGGCCAAACGGCACTCTTTCTACCACAGTAACAACGGTAGAACCGGTGATGTGTGGGTTGAAGGTGGATCTGGCGGTGACGGTAAGTTGTGTGCCAACAGGTATAGCACCTGTTACCAGACGGCCATAAGATGTGATGGATGCATTTGCATGGCCTGTTACACTCCAAACAACCTCGGTGGAGGCGCCGCTGACTGTCTCTACATTAGCGGTAAAGGGGCGGAAGGAGTTGTAGGGCACGGTTGCTGGGTTTGGTGTGATGGTAATGCCTTCTACAGCTGCGGCACTCCACATAGCGTACAGGGTAAGGCCGCCTGTTGGTACAGGTATCACATCACCTGGTTGGTGGGTTGTGCCGCGTCCTGTTGGCAATGTGTTCCAGCCCAAGAATTCAAGAGAACCCGGGGCAGCTATGCCGGACTGTGCAAGGGTAAGTACGGTGTGGTTGGCGCCTGTGTTGTAGAAACTGGTGTTGACATCGCCAACGCCGCCGTTAGGCAGGTAGCTTACGGCTATTTGGCCGATATTGGCATCATCAGCCGGCAGGATAACAAGGTTAAACGCCGGGGTGCGTACCGGTGGAGTAAGGTTGATAGCACCATCCGGAGATGCCTGTCTGTTTCTTACGATTTCAAGGTGGATTGGGTATGTTCCGGGAGGAACATTGGCATCCACATTGAGTGTAAGGTTGCCGCGGCCGTCATTGATAGTGCCGCTGTTTATCATGAAGTTAGTGAGTATGGACACACCGGCTGGGTGGCCGTAAAGGTTTACTGTCCAAAGCTCTGTAAGGTGAACCGGGAAAGCAGTGGTTTCTACGACAAAGGTAACATTGCCGCCGCGGCCTGCTCTAAGTGGCTCGTTGGTTAGCAGCTCAAGACTTTGCGGTTGGGTGATACGCGCAGAGCGTTGCGCCCATTGTGCATAAAGTCTGGCGTCTGTGGTTACTTCTTGCATAACATTGCCAACATGCCACCAAGCACCGGTGCCATCTGCCAGGGTGTTCCAGCCGATGAAGATAAATCCGCCGGTTCTGGTGAAAGCATTGGCGCGGACAACGTGATTGGTGCCGCCGACCATGGTGGTTGGGGCCATTGTGCCGCCGGTGTTGCCGTTGCCTACATATGTGATGGTTACAACATTGTCAGACCATTGGGCAAACAGCGTGATATTTTCACGTACATTTGTAAATGCGTGGCCTGCCGGGAAGGCTTGGCCGGTGCCATCTGCCAGGGTGTTCCAACCTGTAAAGATATGGTTGGTTCTGGTGAAAGCATTGGCAGGAATGGTCCAGTTGCGGCCGCCTTGGATGGCTACAGAATTCATATTGCCGCCGGTGTTGCCATTGCCGTTAAATGTTGCTGTAAAGAGAGGCTCGAGCTCTACATTTACAACGCCTGTTCTGGCATTTGCGGCGGTGACGTTAAAGGTAAACAAAGCCGATGTTGCGGTGGTTCTGTTGGTTCTTACGCCGTGTACAGAATGTCCTGTAGAAGTATGGCCGGCGGCCGGAGCAACAGCAATTACTACTTGAACGCCCGGCGCTACTTCTATTGAAGTACCGGCGGGGATAAAGGTATCAACCGCGGCGTTGCCTGTGCCTACGCGTCTGTATACACGGCCCATTGTGCCGTCGTAATCAACGGTGATTACGGCAAGGTCGGTATTGGTGACGGTAAATGTGCCCAGGTTGAAGTTTTGGCTTCTGAAAGTGAGGACAAAATTATCGCCATTGTTGGCCATGGTCAATACATCACCGTGGCTGAAGTTTGTGGTAATGCCCCAGCTTGGGAAATCAGCATAAGGCACGATGTGTACAACTTCTGTGCCGTTGTTGTCAAAGACAATACGGGCGGCGAAGTTGGTAAAATCAAGCGTACCGGCAAGGGCGTTGCCGCCGATGGCGTATACAAGTGGAAGGCTGTTGTTGTAAACAGTTACATTGGTGAGTGTGTATGGAAGGTTCATGTAATGAAGTTGTACGGGGGTATGTCTGCCTTCGTAAACGATAACGGTGTAACCGGTGAAGACTTCTTCGCCGCCAACAAGCTCGAATATTTTCCATTCGCCGTTAGTTACGCCGATAGTTACCACATTGCCTGCTCTGCTTACAGAATCCGCATGGTTTCTGATAGGCAGTACGGGCTCGCGATAAAGACCTACAGCCCAAGCGGGGCCGCTGCTTACTTGTGGGTTGTATTGAGCAAGTCTAAGAACGAATTCTCTGTTATGGCCGGCATCGGGCTGGCCGTTTAAGAAGACTTCGATGTTAACATCCCACACGCGGTTGGTTACGCGCATACCGCGGGTTCTGCCTTCTTGGTCAAGCTCTATGGCTTCCAGTCTGGTGTTGTGGAACACAAGGTCCATACCGCTTGGAGTATTGCCTGTACGGGCGTGGCGAGAAGCGTGTCTGCCTGCATCGTTGTTGCCTGTCCAGGTTCTGTCATAGAAATGTGCGGTTGGGAAGGTATTGCGTTCGCCTGGAGACCATACAAAGTTGGTATTGCTGGCAGGAATAACCGTGCCAGGCATTGGAGTTTGTACGTCCATTTTGGCATAGCCGGTTTCTGGGCCGCGGCCAAATGTGCCATATTGCCAGGTTGATGGGTCGGCTGGGTTTGCGCCTGCGTTAAGGCTAAAGCCGCTGAAGAGGCGGTTAAGTCTTACGCCGGCGGCATAGAGGTTTGCTTCTGCATAAGCTTGATACGCCAGAGCAGAGCCATCACCGCGAATAAGCGGAGCACCAATGCCTTGGGCAAGTTGCACAGGGCTGTGTGGCAGGGCTGCTATGACAGATCTGGTCAAGCTGGCGGAGAAGAAGTGGTCTTGGTTTACGAAATAGTCGTGAGAAGCGTAATGTGCGCCGTAGGATACGTTCCAGCTTATGTTGTTTGCATGTCTAAGCAGGTCAGAACCATCGGCAAGTATAAGATCCGCACGCTTGTGGTGCAGGTTTGCGTTTTGCGGGTTGCCGCCGGTTGGGCTGGCAGAGCGGTCATAATGGAACAACAGAACGCCGCCGTCTATCATTGCCGCGTTGTTATGTGCGGTAAGTGCAGGTGCGCCCGGCCATTGTCCGTGCATTGCTCTTGCGTCAACACGTGCGGTGTGGTGGAAGAATCTTGGGTCGTCTGGATATGGCACGCTGTTAACGCCTATGCCATAACGGGTCATACCTCTGTCGTAACCCATTGGCAGTCTAAACTCTGCCAGGAAGAATTCTGTTGGCACAAGACGTGCGTGGGTGGTGCCAAGGGTTGCGTTGCCGCGTGTTGCAAATGTGGCGTCAAATACTGCCCTGTGTTCCGGCGCCCAAATCATAAGGATATTAAAGTCCGGGTTAGGCACATTGTTAACAGGCAGGAACTTTGTACCGCCCGGTATGTAAGAACCTACGGGAGTATCAAGACGTTTGTCGTAGAAGAAGGAGTCGGACAGATAGAATGGATGCAGAACCGCGTCGAAGTCTTCGATGGATTCTACAATTATCAGCTGATCCGGCCGCAGCATACCAAGTTCCAGCATATGCAGCGGGTCAAGACGGGTTGGGGTAGAGCCTGGAACCTCGTCAATTACAGTACCCCAGCTACCGTGTGCCATAAGGGAGTACGGACGCAGAGAAAGAGAGTTTCCGGCTGTGTCGTATGTATCCCAAATGCCAAGGGTGTGGCCGAATTCGTGAGTGATGATGCCGATGCTCATTGTTGCAAAAGGAAGCTGGTTGGTGCCTATTGTAAGAGGGTTGCCGTTAAAAAGTTCGCCGTTTTGGGCGTACACTCTGCCTGCCCATCTTTTTCTGTTGCCTGTTGCGGGGCTGTTATTTTGCCAGCCGTGGGGGAAACCTGTGCCCGGGTTGGCTGTGGTAGACATGTGGCCCCAGGTTTGGCCAAGGCCAAAACCGTTGTTGCTGGAGCCGTCATAACCGGCAATAATGCCATACAAGTGCACCCATGGCGGGATGCCGTTGGTGGCACTGTGGCCGCCGGAACCTGTTCTGGTCCAGTTTTGGGCAGCGGGGTTTCTGTCGCGGCCATAATCGTCGTACATAATAAGGTCTAAGGCCAAGCTGATAAGTCTGTTGGTGTTGGTACCGTTGTTAATTGGGGACGGATGGGCCATATGCAAAGTAATTCTGAAAATGTTCCATTCTCTGTCCAGATAAACTTCATAAGCCACGTTGTTAAAAACAAGGCCTGTGCCGGCATTTTTGCTTCTTACGCCGGTTACTCTGTTAACGCCTTCGGGGAACATGGTTTGAATTTCCGGTGCAGGGATAAAGAATTGGTCATCTGGGTCGTTGGGGTCAAGTACGCCAAAGGCTTGCTCGTTAAAATAATGCACAACGCTGCCCGTGGGGTTGTTGATGTCAAAGAATTTTCTGCCCCAATATTGGGTGGCGGTGGTGCCTGCCGGTATGCCTGGCAAATCTTCGTAGATATATCTGAATATGGGGCGTCCATATTCTTCAACATACCTGCTGTCTCTAAATCTGGCAAATTGCTCTGTGCCGCCTACGATAAGAGGTTCTGTAAACTCTATCATAACAGGCAGGATGTGCTGGGTTTGGCGCTCGCCCCAAATGGGAACGATTTGGCCGGGTCTCATGGCGCTTTCTATGTATTGTGCAAAGCGGACGGAGCCGTCTTCGCCTTCATACAAGAAATTAAACATGGAATAGGTGTCTCTAAAGGTTGGAAAGTCGCCAAAGCCTTCAAAAACAGGGTCTGCTTCGTACCAAAGATGGATAACATCGTTCATGGTCAACCTAGGCTGTGCAGATCTGGCAAGGCCCTGCTGGGCCTGACCCACGATGGCATCAGGGTTGGCATGAAGCTGGCCGCCATCAATGTAAGCATAGGTAAAGTTTTGGGTTTCGAGGTCAAATGCAACTACAAAGCCATTTTCGCATTCCAGCCAGTTAAAGCGCTCGTCGCCTCCGCCTAGAATGTACACAATAGATCCATCAGCCTGACGCATTGGCTGTGGGAAAGGATTGGCAGGCACCGCATAAATAACGGTAGCCAACAACATTGTCATCAGCAAGGTTAAAGCAGTGGTGATAGCCAACCTACTGATTCTGGTCCGTGTTTTCACATAATCATTCCTTTCGATGGTTTTTGTCTAGTGCTGTCTTATAATGATGGCACTGTTTGATGATGCCTAGACAGTTGCACCTGCCCAAAGCCTCTGTCACATCCCTGCTTTATGCCGCCGCACTTTAAAGCCCGTCGGCTTCAAGCCGCTCTTGGGATTTTTGGCGCAATAGCACTAAATAGGGATGAACATAACCTCGGGTTGGTGTCTCTGTGTTTGGCTAAATCAAACGCGGCCTTGTTGCTGTAAAATGTGGCTGCAAAAATTTGGTACAAATTGGATTATACGAGATGTTGCGCGGTATCGTATTCAACAAGAATCCTATTAAAACAGCATTTTGTTTTTGTCTACAGATTATACCATAGTTGAGATAATCTGACAAGGGGTTTTTGATGAAAAAAACTGGGCGTTTTGGGGTGGACGCAGAATCTGCTTTTGCCGCAACGGTTTTTAGCGAAAATTTTTAAAAATGTCACAAACATGGGTCGAAAACTGTTATAATGGTGTCCGTGTACATGTGCGCACACTCGGGCAAAAGGAGGTAAAATTTTATGAACGAAAAAGAGCTGGGCATACGTTTTGCCGCCGGCGACGAGCCTGAATTAGAAGAGGTTATCGGTGTTTATGGCGAAAGGTTGCTGCGCTATTCCACATCTATATTATGCAACCACCAGGATGCGGAGGATGTGGTACAACAGGTTTTTCTTTTGGCATATCAGAAGCGGGGCAGCTTTGACGGCAGGCATTTGTCTGCGTGGCTGCACAAAATTACATACACGCGATCCATAAATCATTTAAAAAAGCGCAAGACGCTGCTTTTTGGGGACATAAGGCAATTTGGGGAGGCGACAACGAACCCCTTTGAAGAAGGTGCCGTGAATGATGACTTTATGGAGGCGCTGGGCCGACTGAAAGCAGAAGACAGGGCACTGTTATATGGACGCATTATGGACGAACAAAGTTATGAAGAGCTGTCCCAGGTGCTGGGAAGGTCGCCTGCGGCACTGCGCAAGCAGTACGAACGGGCGAAAAAGAAGCTGGCGGGGCTGCTAAATGCAAAAGGGGAGTTTTTGGAAAGGGGGCGGCGTAATGAATGTGAACAGATATGATAGTGATGAAAGGGAGATACAAGAAGGGTTTGCTCGTATTAGAGTTAACACCGACGGACTTATGCAGGGGGTGAAAAGCCGTATGGAAAAGGAAAAAAACACACGTAATAGGGTGGGCGCAAGACGGGCCCTGTCGTTGGCGGCTGCGGTATTTGCAGTATTGGCCATATCTACCACGGTTTTTGCGTTTACATTTGGTGGGTTTGAGCGGTTTGTAGAGAGGTTTAACCCAACATTTGCAGGGATAGTTGAGCCTGTTATGGAATATGCTGAAGACCAGGGCATACGCATGGAGGTAATAGGGGCGCAAAGGTTTGGCGACAGCGCCATTGTGTATTTGTCTATACAAGATACAACAGGACAAAACCGCCTGACAGAAGATGCGTGGTTGTCATGGGGAGTTGGATTTGCCTCTGGCGGAGCTAATTTGATATATTTTGACGAAGAGACAAACAAAGCGTATTTTGAAATGAACATAGAGGATCAGCCTGTTATAAGGATGACGGAGGATGGCGGGTACGAGCTTGATCCTGATTCCGGCCTGTCTGACATATTTGAGCTGGTTATCAGTCAAATTACTTTTAACAGAGGCCATACCATAGAGTTGTTCCCTGTGCAGCCAACAGACATTGGCGGGGCGGACACAATGCCTCATGAAACCTGGAATTCGGATCTTAACAAAGTGCTTGTGCCAAGTAGGGGAGAGAATTTTCCTTCTTTGCCAGCTCTTGACCCCATGGTGGGACAGCCGTACTACGAGCACAGCCGTTGGATTTCTAATCTTGCTATTATAGACGGAAATTTGCATGTGCAATTGGGCACCACCGCCTGGGCGGGGTCTGCGGGTTTTGTGCCTTTGGTTGGCCCGGATGGCGAAAAAGTGTTCCCTATAGAGCAAATATGGTTTATGGCTGATGAAGATTTGCAGCCAACTATGTCAGGAATAGAGCTGCGTGCCGAGGATGAAGAGTACCAAACACAATATAGTTTTTCTGAAATAGTTTTCCCGATAAATGTTGACAAACTGGCATATTATTCCTTGGAGTTTTGGCGCAATTACGAATTTGGCGTTGTGGGCCATTGGGCGGTGACTGTGCATACCGATGACACCAGCGACCAGATACGTATGTGGGAAGGCAATGTTGCTGTGGGTACCGTGGGTAACTTTGTCGTGGAGACTATGGTTGTAAATCCGCTGGGTGTGCGTCTTATCGGAAGCTTTGAATATACCGGTGCGTGGATCACTATTGGCGAAAATGTGTTTGTGGAGATTCCTGACGGTCTTGTTGCTACGGGTACCGCCAGTGGGTGGCACTCGTCTTCGGGTGGATGGGAATATAACCGGGATACAGGAGAATATGAATACCCCGAACTATGGACATTTGATATATTCAGCACAGCGCTGTCGCCAATTGATGTGGCCTCAGTGACGGCGGTTATCGTGGATGGGGTGCGGATAGAATTGGAATAAGTAAATCATTAATACGCAAAAACCGGCCGAAACCCCATGTCTCGGCCGGTTTTTGCGTGTGCACTAATCTTCGCTTACAAATATTGTGTTTGTGTCGCGGCAAAGGTATTGCACTGCCGTGCGGCCGGTTCTTAGGGCCACGGGAAAGCCGCCGGGGGGCATCATGCGGTGGCCGGCGAAGTAGACGCCGGACAGACCTTCGATGACGGGTGGATATGGCTTTATTTTTGCGCCGTCAGTCATTTCTGTCATCCAGGAGCCGCGCCAGGTGGCGCAATATCGTTGGTAGGTAAGGGGTGTTGCCACATCGCACACCTCTATTTTATCTTTGGCTTCCGGTATTTGGGCCACTACGGCCGCGATTACGTCATCGGCTATTCTTTGCTTTTCCTGGGCATATGTGCCGTTTTCTTTGGCTGTCTTCCAAAAATCATAGGTGTCGCCGCTTAACATAATTGTCATGGCGGTTTTGCCCGCGGGAGAATAAGCGGGGTTGTCGGCATAATTGTTGATGACAAGGCGGCCATATGTCCGTTTGTCCAATTTGATGGGGGTTTCCGGCTTGAAAATATATCGGTGTGGGTATTTTGTTAAATCCGCATCGAAGCCCAAAGAGACGAAAGTGGTCATGATGGGCTGGGTTACTTCACGCATTTTGTCCAACCATGGCGCTGCGGGCGGTGCATCAAACAAATGGTCTATGGCCATGGTGTCGGCGGTGATAATTACGGCATCGGCGTCCATTTGCTGGTTGTCCACAATTACGCCGACAGCTTTGCCGTTTTCCATAACAACATGGTCGGCACGGGTGTTGTATAATATTTCGCCGCCAAGGCCTTTCAAGGTTTTTGCCATGCGCATCACGAAGGGAAGCGAGCCGCCCTCGGGATAACCGCCGCTGCCGCGGGTCAGTGTGCCCATTGTTAAAAGTAAAAACCTAATGCCGGTTTTGTCGTTTGAATGGGCGCGAATGAAGTCCTGCATCCCTTCGTTAGAAAAACGGTTGATATATTCTTCCCTTTGGATTTTGTTTATTTTGCGCATATGTCTCAGCGCGCCTAAGGAAGAAAGGAGCATGGGCAGGGGCTGCTTAAATTTTTTGGTGACTTTAAGGCCTTTAAGGTCAAACACGGGCATCACCAGGTTTTTTATTTTGCGCACGTGGTTGCACAGGGCGCGGATTTCCTTTGCGTCTTCCGGTGCTATGTCCAGCCAATGTTTTTCGGTTTTATCTATGTCGCGATAGATGCGTATGGGTGTGCCTTTGTGGTCGTATTCGGCATAGGGTTCTTTATAGTGGATGGGTACATCGTTGTTTAAGGCACCAACATAGTGCCATAGCTTGTACAGCGGTTCTTTTGGATTGGACCCTGTAAGCCAGTGCATACCGCCCTCAAACAGGTATCCGCTGCGCTTCCATGCGGTGCAATTGCCGCCGGGAATACTGTGGCTTTCCAGGACGGTTACGTCAAAGCCGCATCTTTTGGCATAAATGCCGGCGGTAAGGCCTGCGATGCCACCACCGATTATAATGACTTTTTTCATAGTTGATTCCTCCAGGTTTGTAAATGTGATACCCGGGCGACCACAAGGGTCGTCCCTACTTGCGCGTGCGCCAAAACAAGATACCGGCCGCAAGGGCATAGAGCAAAAGCATGATAAACGAAAAATCTATGCCGCGGACAAACGATGTTTGAGCAAAATTCCAGCTGAAATTGTGCACAGTGTGCAAGATAAAAACCGGAATAAGCGAATGGTATTTTTTAAAAACAGAGACGAAAATAAGATGCATAAGAAACCAGGCAAGAAAAGCTTGGATGATTCCCACAAGGAGGTTATCCGCATCGAAACGCCCCATCATCAGCCACGGCGGAACATGCATTAAAGCGAAAAGGAACGCGCCCGCTGGAATGGCAGCTTTGTCGGTCTTTAAAAAGCCATAAAGCCTGGTTTGGATAAAACCGACAAATATAACGTCTTCGTGTGCCGCAAAGAAAAAAGTTGTCACAAGATTTACTAAAAGCGCCCCGACTAAAAGCTCATTAAAGCCGCCCGAAACACCAGGTATCACTGCAATAAATAATATGGGGATAAGGCAAAACAACAGCCCTAATCTAGCGGCAGACCATATCTTTTCTTTGTGAAGCCCTATGGACGACAGCCCCTGCTTATTACGCAAAACGATTAAAAAAACAATCGCTGCCGGGAAAGCGGTGGTAGCAATGGTAATTAAGGCATCCAATTGCCATGATACTGATAGCGCACCTCTTATTGCAACAACGGCAGTGATAAAAATGATATAGCCAAAAAACACACACAGGGCGATTATGACGTCTTTTTTTCTGAAATTAGAAACTTCTTGCCTGTATCTTGATTCCATATGGTATCCCCAATCTACGAATTATACCCATGCGGATTTTGGCTGTGCCACTTCCAGGCACTGCGGATTATTTCTTCTAAATTTGTATGTTTTGGCTGCCAGGCCAGGCCTTTCATTGCGGCGGTGCTGTCAGCCACAAGCGCGGCGGGATCACCGGCGCGGCGGGGGCCTATTTCTTTGGGTAGGGTGCGGTCTATTACTTTCTCGAAGGTCTCCACAACCTCTTTGACGGAAAAACCTTTGCCAATGCCCAGGTTGTACACGTGGCTGGGAGCGGTGTCCAGGCTATTAAGAGCCAGGTCGTGGGCTTCCACCAGATCCATAACGTGGATATAATCGCGTATGCAGGTGCCGTCTGGGGTGGGATAATCGTCGCCGTATATGGTGAGCTTGTCCCGCTGGCCCAAAGCCACCTGGGCAATTATGGGGATGAGGTGGGTTTCGGGATTGTGTACTTCGCCGATATGGGCGCGTGGATGGGCGCCGGCCACGTTGTAATAGCGCAGCACGGAATACTTAAGTCCGTGGCAGGTGTCGCACCATTTTAAGATATCCTCCACCATTAGCTTGCTTGCGCCATATGGGTTGCCGGGGGACATTGTGGCATTTTCGGGTATTGGGATGTGCTCTGGCTCGCCATATGTGGCCGCTGTGGAGGAAAAGACGATTTTTTTGACATTGTGACGCAGCATAACTTCTAACAAAGCCACGGCACCGCCCACATTGTTGCCGAAGTATTTTAGGGGGTTGGTCATGCTTTCGCCTACAAGGGATGATGCGGCGAAGTGGATGACAGCCTGGATTGGATTTTCTGTAAATATTTTGTCCAAAAAGGCGGTGTCGCGCATATCGCCCACATACAACTTTGCACCGTGGACGGATGCGGCATGGCCTGTGGCCATATTATCAATTACTGCCACGGGTACGCCCTTGTCTTGAAAATAAGCCACCATGTGGCTACCTATATAACCGGAACCTCCGCAGATTAGTATCATAATTTATAACCTCCTTTGTGATAATCGGGCCACCGAGGACGGTCGCCCCTACAGCTCCCTGGCCCCATCGCCGCTTTCCTGGGCATACATGCCGGGGGCATAACCTATGGTTTTTGTATACTCGTTGCTGATGGTTTGCATAAAGCCTTCAACGCCGCTTTCTTCCACAAAAGCAATGGCACAGCCTCCAAAACCGGCCCCCATCATACGTGCGCCTATACAGGCGGGATGGCCAAGGGCGGCGGCCACGATGACATCAAGTTCGCGGCAGGATACTTCGTAGTCATCACGCAGGGAGTTGTGGGACTGGGTGAGAAGCGCGCCTACGGCAGCGATGTCGCCGGTTTCCAGTGCCGTTACGGCCTGTTGCACACGATGGTTTTCGTGTATAACATGGCGGGCGCGACGGTGTATGGTTTCGTCGGTGATTAGGTGTGCGGCATTGGTGAAGTCATCAGGGGCTAGGTCTGTTAATTGGGTTATGTTATGTTTTTTGCGTAACAGCGCTAGGGCTTGCTCACACTCGGCCCGGCGTTCGTTATATTTTGATTCGCTAAGTTGTCTGCGTTTGTTGGTGTTCATTATGACAATTTTGTAAGCACCAAGGGACATAGGTATGTAACGATACTCCAATGTATCGCAGTGAAGATATATGGCGAAGTCCTTGCGGCCCATACCCACGGCAAATTGGTCCATAATGCCGCAATTTACGCCACAAAAGAGGTTTTCGGCTCGTTGGGCCAGCTTTACCAGGTCTATCATAGCATAACCCAGGCCAAATAGCTCATTTAAAGCCGTAGCCATAGCTACCTCTAAAGAGGCCGAAGAAGATAAGCCCGCGCCATTGGGGATATTGCCGCTGAAAAGCACGTCAAAACCGGCGATTTTATGGCCATCTTGCTGCATATAGTGAAGGACACCCATGGGGTAATTTGCCCAGTCGTGGATGGGGTTGTAGGTCACATCGGCCAGAGGGATTTCTGTAATGCCCTTTTCCACAAAATTTGTGCTAGCAAAACGGGTGGTTGATGTGTTGTTTTGGCGGATAAGGGCGTAGGTACCCATAATAGTGGCGCAGGGCAGCACATAGCCGCCGTTATAGTCTATATGTTCGCCGATGATATTTATACGGCCGGGGGCATGAAAATGGCGAATGGGCGTGGCGGACGGGCCGAAAATTTCTGTGAAAGTTTGGGTTAGATTTTCTGTCAAAATAATGCCTCCTTTTAAGAAGGCGACCACAGGTCACCCCTACTGAACAATCAGGCCATTGGCTGTCATCCCAGGCTTGCCCGGGGATCCTGTCGTAGACGCACGCAGTGTGCGCCAGCCACAAAGCCGGTTGATGGTATAAGAAAATTCCCAACGCAATTAATGGCGTTGGGAATAGTATACAGCATTTTTAGATATTGCGCAATAGGCGGAATCCATCAGACACTTGTATGTATATTGCCTCCATTTCGCATTGGGTGTACAAAATTTCGGTATTATGTGCAAATGAAACGCATGTGCCGCAGGATGCGCTGACTCGGCGGGGTACAGGCATTAGCCTTGCTGTGATGTCTTTTTCTTGCAAAAAGTCATAAAACAGCAGGGCATCGTAATGGCTGAAGAATGTTGCGATATAGTTATTCATGCTCGGCTCCAATGTGTAGCGTGTATGCATCGCTGTCTTTTTGGACTGTCACGACAAAACCTTGTTTTTTGGCGAAAAGCTCGCAATTTTCGTAGGCATTTTTGCTGTCCACCAGCAATGTTAACGGAGTTTGTGATTTCAACGCTTTTTTAAGCATAATCAGCGGCTCCGGACAAGAAATACCGCGGGCATCTAATGTTGTCATGCGCTTTCTCTCCTTTTTTTGTTAAAGAATGTGTTGTACACGGCTATGGCAAGCACCACTACCGCGGCAATGACAAAGCCCATCGGGCCGTTATCACTTACACCGGCGGCGGATGATGCCAGACCTAAATTGTGGGCAAGGGCCGCGCCGAATATCATGCCGAAAACGGCGGCTACAGAGTCGGAATTACCGCTGCCGGCTAAGATAACCTGGCGGAAGGGGCAGCCACCCAAAAGGACGGAGCCAAAACCCACCAGACCTAAGCCAAGGAAGTTCCACAGACCATCGGTGTGGGCCACGGGTTGGTCGGCAAAGCCCAAATTAAATTGGCCGAAAATAAGATTGCCTATCAGCGCCACAACAAGCAGGGCAACAAAGGCCGAAAGCATGGAGAAGTTTTTGAAAAACACGCTGTCGCGTATGCCGGCCACAAAACACAGGCGGCTTATAAAACCAACGCCACCCATAACAAGTCCGGCGGCCAAAGCAATAAACAACGGCGCACGGGCGGCACCGGGGCCGCTTTCTGAAAAATTAAGGAATACTGGGAAAAATATGAGAGCCAAAAGGAGCAAGATGCTCATGAATGGCAGGGCCACGCCATCGGTTTTGGCTATGGCATATGTACGCTTAAGAGAAAAGCCCTTGTTAAGGAAAAACATGCCGCCGAAAATACCTGCGACAAAACCAAACAGGCCCACAATGGCGTTAAGGTCGCCACCGGCTATGCGTAGCACCATGCGGGTGGGGCAGCCCAGGAAAATAAGCGCGCCTATCATGACACATGCGCCGAGGGCAAAGCGGGTTATGGGGGCAGAACCACCTTTTGGGGCGAACTCCCGCGTTATTAAGGACACAATCAGTGTACCCAGCACCAGACCTATTACCTCCGGCCGGGCGTATTGTACGGCGGCGGCGCTGTGCAGGCCCAGGGCTCCTGCGGTGTCCCGTAAAAAACAGGCGACGCAAAGGCCCATGTTGCCGGGGTTGCCCAATATTACGAGGGTAACAGAGACGATTGCGAATAATGCCCCAACCAAAGGCAACTTAAATTTTGTTATCATACCCAGGCTCCTCTCGCAAAAATTGTTGGCTTTATTATACGTCACACAACTGACCCTTGCAATCTGATTTATTAATATATATAATGAAATTGATTAAAAATTTTGATAAAGGCAGGGATAGCTGTGAAAAAAATATATGTGGATAATAGTGCGACATCGTATCCAAAGGCGCCGGGTGTGTCGGATGCCATGAAATACTTTTTGGATAATGTGGGGTGCAATGTAAACAGGGGTGGGTATGAAAGTGCCTTTAACACCGGGCTGGAGATACTGAAGGTGCGCAAGATGCTGTGTGATATGTTTAATTTTAACCAGCCGCGGAATGTGGTGTTTACGCCGGGTATTACATATTCGTTAAACATGATTTTGTGGGGATTTTTGCGACCTGGAGATCATGTAATCACAACATCTATGGAGCATAACGGGCTTATGCGGCCGTTACATGATCTGTCGAAAAATGGCGTGGCATATGATGTTGTGCAATGCGGTAGGGATGGCTCTTTAAACCCAAAAGACGTGGAGCTGGCTATAAAGCTTGACACCAGAGCGGTGGTTATGACCCATGCGTCCAATGTATGTGGGACGATTTTGCCCGTGGGTGATGTGGCAGAAATATGTGCCCGCCGCGGAATTAAGCTGATAGTGGACAGCGCCCAGACTGTCGGGGTTTTAGGCATAGACATGACCCATATTGATGCCATGGCCTTTACTTGTCACAAGGGGCTTTTGGCGGCACCGGGGCTTGGTGGTTTTGTGGTGAAAAGTGATCTTGCGGCGCAGATAAAGCCCATAATAACAGGCGGCACGGGCAGCGCGTCTCATGAGATAGTGCAACCGGAGCTACTGCCGGATAAATTTGAATCTGGCACAATGAACATACCTGCAATAATGGGGCTTAAAAGGGCGCTGGAATATATAAATTCTGTGGGAGTTGACACTATTTTTGCCAAAGAGATGGCTCTGACGGAGAAATTTTTGATGGAGATTAACGGCTTTGACGGCGTGGAGGTAATCGGCAAAAAAAGCACCGAGGGCAGAATTGCCGTGGTGTCCTTGAATTTTGAAGACAGGGACAATGCCGAAATTGCCACGGTTTTGGACAATGAATATGGCATAATGACCCGATGTGGCCTCCATTGCGCCCCAGGGGCACATAAGACGTTGGGGACATACCCCCATGGCACTGTTAGGTTTTCTTTTGGGCATTTTAACACGATGGATGAGATTGACCGTATCGTGTGGGCCGTAAAAGATATATTGCGCGGAGGTGTGGGCCGTGGATTTTAGGCAGATAGAAGCATATGTGAAGGTGATAGAGCTGGCAAGTTTTTCCAAGGCGGCGGAAGCGATATTTTTGTCACAGCCGTCGGTAAGCACATATGTGGGCGCACTGGAAAAAGAGCTTGGAGCGGTGCTGATAAATCGCTCTACAAAGGAGGTTTCGCCCACGCCGGCGGGCAAGATTTTTTATGAAAACGCCAAGGAGTTGCTGTCGTTGAAGCACAATACGGCGGAGCGCATAAAGAATCTCTCCGGCAATTTTAGCGGAGAGATTGATATCTTGGCGTCCACGGTGCCGGCCCAATATATTTTGCCGGAGTTGCTGGCGCGGTTTGGCAAAATGTATCCTAATATATGCTTCAATGTGAAGCAGGCTGGCACAGGCGAGATATATAGGGGCATAGTGGCCCAAAAGGCGGAGATTGGTTTTTCCGGCGGTGTTGATGGCGGAGATAGGTGTGAATTTTATGAATTTATGACGGAAAAATTGGTTTTTATTGCGCCGCAGGGTGGTTTTTTGGACGCAAAGGATTATGATTTGGAGGAATTGCTGTATGGGTATCCGTTTATTGCCAGAGAAAAGGGCTCCGGCACGCGGGCGCAGTATGAGAATTTTTTCGTGGAGCGGGGTGTGGATATTAGCAAAATAAACATCAGGGCTGGTTTTGATAACACACAAAGCATAATAAATGCCGTGGCAAATGGGATGGGTATTTCTGTTGTATCAGAATTTGCGGCGGATGTGTTTATGCGCCATAATATGGTGACGGCTGTTAAGCTGAAAACACCGTTGCCGGAACGGAAATTTTATTATATGCTGAAGCGGAATTTTGTGCAATCTCATTTGGTGGGGTTGTTTGCGGAGTTTTTGGGTGGGAAGCGGTGCAGGTAAGGGACAAAAGCCGGGCGGCAAAATGCCGCCCCTACACGCGATTCTCGTAGGGAGCCACCGCCCCCAATCGTAAGCGATAGAGAATCCCGGGTCAAACCCGGGATGACGATAGTGGTCCCAGGTATTTGGTGCTAATCGTTAATATCATCAAATAGATCGGTGTCGGTGATGATAACATTGCCGTCCTGCATATAACCCACCGCCGGAAACACATGGCCGAAGAAGTGCAGCGGCACGAAGAATGTATTGTCGTGGATTTCCGGGGCGGTGCCAAGCTCTACAGGTGCCATGCGGTTGTAGTGATAGTTGTCTATACCTGCGGCAATTGTGCTGCGGCCTATCATCAGCGTTTCATTGTCAACAAGATATGTTTGGTATCCCAATATTTCGGCGATATAGGCCACGGGCACCATTACAAAGCCAGCATCCCGATTGACAAATGGGGTGGGGGCGTCAATGGTTTCGCCATTAATGATGATTTGGACGGTTTCTGGGTCAAGCATATTATCCCACATTATGTCCAGGTCTTCTGGGTCTATCAAAAGACCGCCGTCCCAGGAAAAGTCGGGTTGTATGACACCGCTTGTGTCCAGGGCGGCCAGCTCTTCTTCGGTAAAGTAATGTATGGGCGGGACAGCCCGCTCGAAAAGGACAATTATTTTGTCTGCTGTGGTTCGGCCGGGCAAGGATTCGAGCACATAGGTATATGTCACAACCAGCGCGCGGCCTATTAGTTCGTTGTGGTCGCCGTCAAATGGTGTGCCGTCTTGGAAAATGATTTCGGTGTAATCGGAAATGTTAATAAACATATCGCCGGCGATGTTAAGGAAGTTTTCGTCAAAACGATTTGCCATGACCTGTCTGTAATCTGTCAGCAAGGCCAAGGCAGGAACCAGCGGGGGAAAGCTGCTGCTTAGGTATTGGAAAATTGTTTCATAAACCCCGGCGACCTTCATGCCTACTTCTAATTCGGTTGAGGGTGCAACAAGGGTGTCTTGGTCGATGATGAACCGCATTTTTTCGGAATTGCCTTCTGCCAGCACGATAAATTCGCCGTCAGGACGTAGCTCGCCATAAAGGGGCGTTATTTCTGTTATGGTGCCTTTAAAGACAGAAAATTCCGGCATATGGGTTTGCGTTAGTGTATATTCGGTGACGTCATTGTCGCTGCTATCCAAGGCACCAGGCGCATATAGGGGTGGTGCTGTTTCCGGTGGCGTGGCGGCGTTACAGGCGGCCAACAGGGCAGCTATACTTGCGATGGTGATGAGTTTGAGATATTTTTTCATTTTTATCGTCCTTTCGGGTTAGGTATGGGCTGGGGCGTCGAGGACGCCGCCACCTACATATGTAACGCGGGAAAGGAAAATTTGTTCCATATATCTAATCGCCGGCTGCTTTTGCGCGGCGGGCGGCGTATATG
>WQVZ01000038.1 GCA_009785595.1 Defluviitaleaceae bacterium
CCCCAAATTTTTGGTTCCAAAAAAATTATAAAAAACATTTTCCCCCCCCCCCCCCCCCGGTTGATGTATAATCCTCTTATCAAATTATTTTTTAGGAGGACAAAAAATGAAAACTGTAAGAAAGCTCTTTTGCCTGCTGCTAATTAGCATTGTGGCGTTGGGTATCATGCCATCGGTGTTGTCGGCATCGGGAAATGGGGTATACACGCCGATAGTTGTTGCGCCGGCAGGCCCTCGCGGCGAAAGACCCGACCATCCGGAATACCATGAGTTAGTAAATATCGAATTTGTTCTTTACAAAAACGATACCGCTGTTGCCACCTTAACAACAACATACCACGAGGCAGGGGCTACAGCGTGGTACAGAAGAGACAGAACTCTCTCTATGCATGAATTTGCTCGCACACATTCTGTGCGCATTATTCGTGCAGATGGATTTTTGTTCGACCCTAATGAAAGGATCGATATGGCTGTGGCCGAAGGAGAGCTAGGAGAGTACCAATATGTTCTGCTGCGCCCGGAAATAGGTATTTTGGCAGATGGTGAGCCCATTTTTAGAAACAGCGGAACAATTATACATAACGACAGAAGCTTCATGACCGGCTTTAACATCATGGCAGTTTTCGCAGACATTGCCGGCCGAGCGCACAATGGTGACGGATGGGTTCAAAATAGGTTCGAAGACAACCAACGCCGCATAGAAGGAGTAATTGACGTCGTGACGGGCAGGGGCGAAAACCGCACCGTTGCCATGTCATTATATTATGATGATGACAGCGTTACTTTCCGCGATCCCGATGGTAAAGAAATTATTTTAGCGGCGGGCAGCTATGCCGCCGCCACAGGCGCGCACGGTATTGAAGGAGCCATAGCTATGGACGTGACGCCGGCTGTGATAAATGACACTTTGCATCTGCCGGTCCGCTTTGTGTTTGAATTTTTTGGTTTTGAGGTTGATTGGTGCAACGACACCCGTTCCATCCTGCTGACAACTCCATAAAATATAATAAAACGGCCCTCCATCCGGAGTGGCCGTTTTTTATCGCCAAATTATTTATATTGCGTAATTTCCATTTACAAACACTGGCACCTCTTTGCCATCATATGTCACGCCAATAATCTCCAAATCAGCAGAGCCTATCATAAAATCTTCATGAGTAAGCGATTGGTTAACGCCCATTGCATTAAGTTCTTCCTCGCTTTTGCCTTCTGTACCCTGTACCGTGGTGGCATATGCCCTGCCCAATGCCAGGTGACAAGATGCATTTTCGTCATACAGGGTGTTGTACCACAATATACCCGATTGTGATATAGGAGAATCGTGAGGCACCAGGGCCACCTCGCCAAGATAGTCGGCATTTTCGTGGGTGGTCAGCAGTTTTTCCAACAAGTGGCGGTTTCTTCCGGCACCGGACTCCACCACCCTTCCGTCCACAAATTTCAGCCAAAAGTCCTCTATCAAATCACCCATATAGACCAGCGGTTTCGTGGCGTACACAATGCCGTTGGTGCCGGTGCGGTGGGGCGTTGTAAACACCTCTTCAGTGGGGATGTTGGCGATAAAAACATTGCCAGTGGCTGCTTTTTCACCGCAGGCCAACCATATATGACCTTGGGGCAAACGCATGGTAAAGTCCGTCCCCAGGGCGTTTTTAAAGCGCAGATATTCAAAATTATGGCCCATTAGGGCTTCCACTTTGCTTTGCAAATTAGCCACATGGGCATTCCAATTGTCAACAGGGTCGTTGTCGTCCACTCTAGATGCAGCATAAATGGCATCCCACATCATTTCCATGGCTTTTTCAACACTTGACGCGTCGGAAAATACCTTCCTGGCCCAGGCTTCAGTTGGTACGGACGCAATGGTCCACTGCACCTGAGATGATGACACTTTGTCCATCAAGGGCTTCATCATCAAGCTGCCCGCTTTTTGGTTTTTCTGGATACGTTCCGGGTCAACGCCTTTTAAAATTTCCGGGTCAGAAGCAGACACAGACAGCATGTTATACCCCTCGTCCACAAGATATTTAACCCGCTCTTTTTCCCATTGGGTGTCTTTGCCAAAATTGCTGTCCGGTGCCAAAAGATAATTTATCCTGGCGGATTTTTCGTCCATCCATTGGATCATCACGTCCTCGGCCCCGGCTTTATAGGCCTCTTCCATGGCCATGCGGGCAAAGTATGCACAATCCACCGGACAGCGTATCATAAGCTTTTGCCCGGGCTGTATGTTAACACCCACATTTACAACCATCTTCACATATTTTTCCAGCTTGGTCATAATTTCCTCCTAATTCCGCTGTGTAGCACCGCCCAAACTTGACTTTACTGCGTCCAGCACCGCGTCCATAGCCAAATCTGCCTGCGGGCCGCGGGCCACAAACTCCACCACGTCGCCGCAACGTATGCCGGCACTCACAATACCCAACACAGATTTAAGGTTATATTCAACATTATTAAACTTCAACGCCACATCTGCGTCAAATGGCCTACAAGCCGAAACCAGCGCACCGGCCGGCCGCACATGCAACCCATGCGTGTGCTGTATGGTAAAAGTCCTTGTCACATAAGCCATGCCGACACCCCTCACATTCTACTTTATTTAGTATACCACATTGTTACAAAAAATGTAAAGACAAAGTTGTCCCACCCTAACCGCCACTACGCACAAAACAAAAAGCCCCCGAAGGGGCTTAATGCCTATATCAGTTACAATAAATTCTTAGTCGTCGCCGTTTTCGTCATCGTAACCATTGCCGTTGCCATTGCCGTTTTCATAACCATTGCCATTTTCAGCAGTTGGCTGAACAGCAGTGGTGCCGGTTTGGTTGGCAGCCATTTGCTCGGCAGTAGGGTTGATAACAGCGAAGCCACCTACGTTGTCAGCCAATTCAAGACCAAATGCGTTAGCAATGTATCTTACTGGCAAGAAGGTTGTGCCGGCATTAGCACCGGTGGTTGCGATAAACGGACGAACTGGGATGCCGCCGGTCATCATAGAGCGAGATACGCCGTCTACGGTAAAGGTGGTGCTGCCGATAAACCACTCAACAGTTTTGCCACCAAGCGTAACAACAACGGATCTTACGGTCAAATCATCGTTGAAGATTGGCTCTATCACTGCGCCAAGAGCTTCGGTAACCGCACGTACAGGAACGAACAGACGGCCTGGATCTTGGTTTACAGAGTAAACAACAGCATCATTAGCGTTAAGGAAGCTCATGCGAACGTCATTAACATAGAAGAAGTTGCCAGCAGTGTGAGGAACTCTAACATTATTGGTAGGCATACCAGCGCCAGTACCAGGAGTAACAACGTTAATGAATGGCTGGAAGATCAAACCAGTAAAGCCATAACGTCTGAAGCCTGCTTGGCCTGGTTGTACGCCAGAATTGATAACCAGATTGTCGTTATCAAGTATGGCATCACCACGAACAACTACGCCATAAGTGCCGTATGGTACACCACGTTGTACATAAACAGTCAAGCCAGTTATGTCGATAGAAGAGCCAGCTTGGTTAGATGCACGAGCAACACCGAGGTTAACTTGTGGTTGGCCGTGTTGTGGTATTACATTTACAAGAGCACGGTTTTGCGGGTTAGCGTGACCAGTAATGTTAACTTGAGCTTGAGTGATGTTGTTAAAGCCAACGTCAGTTCTAGCAGAAACTACACCAAATTCGGTGAGAGCAAGTTGGATGGCTCTGCCAGGCATAAGAACGCCAGCAGCACGCTCGTTAAGAGTCACGTTTTGCACTGGAACACTTTGGAAACCAACATTAAGGTTGGTAACAGCGGTTTCAATGTCAAGCAGTTTTCTTGCAGTAGCAACTTGCAGGATGGTTTCGTTGATATAACCAGCTACATCCCAGTGACCTTGAGCACGATCGCTAACACTTACGTATATAGGACCTTCCCAGTTAACGTCTACAGAAACGTAGATAGTAGCTTGCAAGCGTACGCGTTGGGTGTTTTGGTTGGTTGGTTGCATATTGATAACAGAAACACTGCTACCATCTGGGCTAAAGTTAACACCAACATTGCCTACCATTTGGTTGGCATTGGCGATTATAGTGCCATTGGTGTTGCCAGTTCCGCCAAGGGCAGGCACTACGTTGCGGAAGGTAACGTTGTCGCTAAAGCCACCATTAGGCATTCTTACAGTTCCGCCGCCTGGGTTAATTGCCCAAGAGTTAAACTGTACACCAGCAATCTTAGCATGAGGCAATACATTACCTTCGGCATCAGTGAGTGTGAAAGTGAAGTCTCTTGCGCCCCAAGCAGATTGAGGAACATTTTCTTCAATTTGTACACGGGCAACCGCACCACGGAAATGAGCAGGTACAGCTGGGCCAGCACCTGGAGTACCTAAGTTGAAAGTACGTCCGGAGTCAACTGTTTGAATATTTCCAGCATCGCCAGAAACTCTTGAGAAGGTCAAGCCCCAGTCTTGCAGGGTAGCTACAGGCAAAGTGCCTCCAGCGATTGTTCCATGAACAGCACCAAAATCACCAGCACCGCCATCGGCAGCCGCAGAGTGAAGAGTTCCGTTAGCGCGCAAGAAGCCGCCACCAAAACCATTGGAAACAACAACTTCTATGTCGTTGGCCCATACTGGGTTGTTTCTGTCTCTATGGGTAACCTGTATGCCACTGGTGAGATGCAATTGGATAGATTGATTCGCATTGATGCGGCCAAATTCTGGAGCTGTCGCAGGAGCGACTGGGCTAAAGCCAGAACCAAGGACAATGTGAAGTCTGCTTTGTTGGGTTCCAGGATGAACAGATGTGAAAGCGTAAGCTCCAGCGTGGCCGGTAGGTGCTGCCGGAATTGCTTCTACAGTTGTTCCAAGATGAGCTACAACCGGAACATTTCCGAAACCGGTAACGTTTACAGCTGTAAAGCCAAGGGTGTCAGCGGTAGCAAATCTGTAGTTGTGCGGCAAAGTAAGTGTGATAGCTCTACCAGCTCCAAGATTGAAACCGGTTGTACCCACTTCACGAACTTCTATTCTGTTAACAAGAGCTTCCATTCTGCCGGTTGTTATGCCACCATGAAGAGTCACGTTAACACCGCGGCCTGCGCCGGTAAGAAGGAAAGTTCTTGCATCTCCCGCAGGAAGGGTGGTTCCTTCTACGATGTTAAGACGAGCTTCACCGCCGCCTGTGAAATTGAAAGCAAGAGGTATTCTCAAAACAGTGGTTCCTACAATAACATCGGTTTGGTCATAACGAACAACAACTTGACCAAAAGGCAGGAATTCCAATGTAAATGGAATTTCATTAGGAATATGAGCTTGTGGATGATTTCTGCCGGTATACCTTATTGTTCTTGTAGGTGGTACATACCCGCCACCTTCTACAAGCTCATGCTGAGCATAGCCAATATTAAGGCTGCCGGTAACAGATGCATTGAAGCTATTATCAACGTTGGGAATGAAGAAGCCCCATCCATTTGTCCAGTGTGCAGGCACAAATGTCCACTCATAATAAGGGCTGGTAGGGTTACCTACATGAAGTGGGTTGCCAGGAGTAAGAGCAGCGGCAGGATTAGACGGAGCAACAGTTGGATCTCCATTGTTATCGAGCCAATGCGCTGCTACATGCGAGCCAGCTGGTCTAACAGCAGGAGCGGCGACAACCGGGCGATAGTTCCATGCGGCATATCCGCCAAGCGTAAAGGTGATAGAGCCTGTTCCTACACCAAAGCTAAGTTGAGCCGCAGGAATAATAAGGTCAGCACCAGTTCTTAAGTTGTTTGTTTGGGCCATACCAGTATCAACGTCAACAAAACGCATGCCATCAAAATGGCCTGTGACGCCTGCACCAATAACTTGGGTTGAGGGAAGGTTTTGACGGGCTTCAAGTTGCGCAAAGCCTAGCGCACCGCCAAAAGCCATAACGGCTGCCAGGGCGGCTGCAATTTTTCTTTTAAATCTCATTGCAATAATTCCTCCTTTAAAAAAATTGGATTTTGCGGTTTGCTGGCGTGGGGTGGCCGTGTGGGCTGGTTGGAAGTGGGCCGACCAAAGCCGCGGGCGCAACCAAATGCCGCAAACCCCTCTACGTTTACAGTACCATTGTAGCGTAAGCCCCCTGTATGCGTCAATGGAATTAGTGCAAGTGTAATTTTCTTGTAATAATTTTGACACGGCGGGGGAAAGCTACGTGGTTTTAGTAGGATATCACAGCGTAAAAAAAACGGCAAGGGTTTTGTTTGTTTTGTAGCAAATTTGTAACAAAATCCATCTTTCTGTCGTTTTTGCAGGTGGGTTGCACCTGCCGTTTTCGTTTTGATATATCCTTATTTCGTGGTGGCAATTTTCTTTATGCCTAGCTCGGTATAATTTACCGAAGTGCTTTTAAAAAAATTGCCATATTTGAACCTTTGCTTGCCAGATTAGGTTTTGCTGTTTTGCCTTATTTATGTTAGGCAAAATGCTCCAACCGGGCAAAAATTTGGAAAAAAGAGTTGTGCGCATTGCAGCCTGTAAACAGCGCGCCGCTTTCTATATTGCGCATGCGCTCTTTCTGATGGTCGTTGTTGTTATCGGCATTGTAAAACCAGCTAAATTTGCATATTTGCCGGTATTCATGAAAAGAGGTATCCTTGAAATCCAAAAATCGCTTAAGGGGTTGGCAGAAAGATAGCCGCGAAGGAAGTTCTCGATTATTTCGTTGGTAAAGTCATGTCCCGCGTTGTTTTTGCGTCCCCACCAAAGCCCGTGATATAAACAATGCCAATATCTAAAGCAAACCATCCGTACAGGCTGTCGTCAAAGTCAAATACGCTTATCTGCTCTCCGTTAATTACAAAATTCCATGGATGAATATCATAATGGATTAATCCATAGGAATCTCCATCTTTTGGCAGCGTCATAATTTCGCTTATCGTGTCCTTTGCAATTTGATAAACAGAAGGGCAATTCTTTATTTTGTCTATTTCCAGGGCATTATAGCCTGTAAATATGCCCCTAACATCCCTATCGTTTGCGGGCGAATATGTTTTGGTAAGCTTATGAATATCGCCCATTACCTTGCCCCAATTAAAAAATATCTTCGCATTCCATAAATCCGGGTTGTTTTTGTCCCAAAAGCTACCGTGCAGCACCTCGAAGGCAGAAATGATAAATGACTCCCCTCTATCTTGCGTTGATATGACAAGATTGTTATTGTCAGCGGCAAGGGGCAGAGAAACGCTTATATTATTATTCGCCAAATAATACAGCCAATCCATTTCTGCTTTTGTCTGGCACATTTCTTCCGGCGGACGATTAGAGAAACGCAAAATATACGCCTTTTCGTTTTTTGTGAAGGAATATATTTCATTTGTCGAGCCGCTGATGTATTAGACCTGTTCGTAAACTTCATTATAATCCAATAATCTGCGAACCAATTTCTTCAAGCGGCAAGGCGGCAGATGCTTTTTGAGTGGTGGTTTTCTCAAAAAAGCATTGAGAGCCGTGAGCGACAAATTGATTGCGCTTTACGCAATCGTATTGTGTGAGCAGGTTTACGAACAGGTCTATTTCAAAGACTCTTTATCAAATCCATAATTTTTTGCCGCAAAGGCAAGCAGGCTTTCCGTTACCATTTACGCATCCTCCATCCGTTTGATTTCGTGCCGCCTAACTTGGCAGCGCTATGCGTCGCTATAAACAAGTTCCAGCTCAATCCATTTCCTAAGGCACTTCACGTTCCTTCTCGTTATCTATCAAAAACTCAAAGCCCACAAACCGGCAAAGTTCAAAGCCCTCACCCTTATAGGAAAATCTGTGAGGATCTCCCCCATGCGGACATTTTACGAAACCAAGGCCGTTGATCTCCTGACAAACCCGGCACCCCATATTTCTCCTTCTCATAGCGTCAAACATATTTTCGGTAAGCTCACCCAATATCCCATCTGATGTCTCAAAATGGCTCGCACCGGGGATTACTGAGCTATCTTTTGCCCGCAGGTCTATTTTGCATACAATCTTTTTTGTCTTGCGCGATGTGTAGTTGAAAATGCCATCGCACAAAAAATACCTAACCTCGCCGGCAACTTTACAGCTTTGGGTTAGCAATTTATCCAAATCAACCACCCATTGCCTTATGTCCGGCGGCTGAGTATTGGCGTATTCAGCAATATTAACGATAGGCGGTTTTGGCTCCGCATTTGCAAAGGGATAAAAGTCGCCGCGCATAATTATGACAGAATATCGGTCGTACTTAGCCTTTAAATTGGCTTGCGCCAAGGCCATCAGTTTTAAGCCAACAAGCATCGAATCGTCGTTTTCATACCGAACATAAAATGTGCCAACTTTAGAAAAATTAACATTATTTGAAAAATCAGCATCCTCAAAATAAAAACCCAGTCCGGACAAAAAATCAAACAGCTCCATTTTCGTGCCTTCGACATCTTGTTCAGGTGCTTATATTTCTGCATTTTGGACACTTCCAACATATCTGCGCCATAAACAACCAGCTCGCTTCTCGGCTCTGTTTCAAGTCTGCCATGAAAACCAATTTGAAACAAAACCGCCCCCAATTCCTCTACAATCGGAAAGCGCGCAGGGGTTGTCCCGTCTTGCCTACCCGTCTTTACGTCAAATCTATCCTTGCCGCCGGCCAAAGCACCGTATAGCTCATATAAAAAAGAACGAAATGCCGCTATGCCTGCTTTCAGCTCCTCATTAGGCAAGCCTAATGTAAATTTATGGGCGATGACAAAATCCTCCGGCGTATACGGTATAACCGCCGCTTTTAGGTGATTGCAAATATCTGCTAAATCAAGTCTGCTCATGTCGTTCCTCCCCTGTATCAGAACAGGAATAGCCCCGCAAGACAAAAATGACTGATTTGCCTTACAGGGCTATGCTGATGTTACGTCATTTTCCAGCGTTTTAAGGTCGGGAAAACTTCCATGATGCGCGCCCGCGCTTCATCATCACTTTTGTCGCCATCTTCTTTCCAAAATCGTATATTGCCCTCTACATGTTCTTCAAAAGATGCTTTCCACGTAAAGTCGCCGTCTTTATAGCAATGACAGCAATAATCAACGCTTGCTCCCCCGCTTGCTTCTGTGCCAAAGTCTTTGGCTTTCCTCATTGGCATATAGCACGATTGACAATGTTTTGTGTTTTCCATAATTACACTCCTCCAGCAAATTGGATTTCAAGCATAGCACGGATAATGCCTGTTAATTTGCATTTTTAAAATTTTTGCACGCCGCCACAAAAGCCGCAAAAATAGGATGGGGTACATTGGGGCGAGATTTAAACTGAGGATTAAACAGCACACCCATATACCAGGGATGCATATTTTGTGACAGCTCCAAAATCTCCAGCAGCCTCCCGTCGGGGCTGGTGCCAGAAAATTTCATGCCTGCCGCCTCGAAAGCCGCGCGGTATGCGGTGTTAAATTCGTAGCGGTGGCGGTGGCGCTCCTCTGTAAAATCTTGACCGTATATGCTGTGGGCCAGTGTGTCTGGAGCTACCTTGCAGGGATAACTGCCCAAGCGCATCTTTTCATATTTTTTATTAACAATGGGATGGGGGGTATTTTCATTAAATTCTATGGAATTTGCCCCGGCCATGTTCAGCACATTCTTGTCTCTGGCAAATTCTATGGCCATGGCTTGCATACCCATGCCCATGCCAAAGCATGGTATGCTGCGGTGTCGGGCATATGCCGCTACCAGTATTTTGCCCTCGGTGCCACGCTCGCCAAAACCCTGGGCTATTATTATGCCGTGGCTGCCCTCCAGCAGATGCATTTCGCCTCGCTCCAGGGCTTCGGCTTCCACCCAATTTATGCCCACATCCACACCCACGGCAAAGGATGCGGCTTTAAGGGCTTCTACGGTAGAAAGATAGGCATCGTGAAGGACTGTGTACTTGCCAACCAGTGATATTGTCACTTTTCCGCTAACATTACGCTGTTTTTCCACCATAGCCCGCCATTGGGCCAGGTCTGCCGGTGGGTTAGCCAGACCCAGCCGCGACAGGGCTTGCCCAGCAAAATTTTCTTCCTCCAGCAGCAAGGGCACTTGATAAACCGAATCGCAGTCAATATTTTCGATAACACATTCCCGCGGCACATTACAAAACAGGGCTATCTTGTCCTTTACGTCCGCCGTAAGCGTGCGGGCCGTGCGGCATACAATCATATCCGGCTGTATGCCCATGCTAAGCAGTTCTTTTACGCTGTGCTGGGTTGGTTTGGTTTTTATCTCGCCGCCTTTGTCCAGGTATGGCAACAGGGTAACATGCACATACAGCACATTTTCCCGCCCTACGTCAAATATCATCTGACGAAAGGCCTCTAAAAATGGGCGGCTTTCCATATCTCCCACGGTGCCGCCAATTTCTGTAATAACAACGTCCTGGCTACCGTCTTTGGCCACTTTTTGTATCAATTCTTTAATATGGTCGGTGATGTGGGGTATAACCTGCACGGTTTTGCCGTGGTACCCGCCGGCTCTCTCTTTCTCCAGCACCGCCCAATATATCTTGCCAGTGGTGATGTTAGAATCCTTGGTCAAGCTTTCGTCGGTAAAGCGCTCATAATGGCCCACGTCTATGTCGCATTCGGCTCCGTCATCGGTAACAAAAACCTCCCCATGCTGGGTGGGGCTCATGTTGCCGGGGTCCACATTTATGTATGGGTCAAACTTTTGGTTAAACACCCTGTAACCACGGGCCTTTAGCAGCCGTCCCAAAGACGCCGCCGTAATGCCCTTGCCCAGGCCGGATGTTACCCCGCCTGTTACAAAGATGTATTTTGTGGCGCTTTTTTCCATTCCAATCACCTCGTATAATATTGCGGGCGGCCACATGGGGCCGCCCCTACAGTAAAAATCATAATGTTGCATTGTTGTTTTTTGCGGGCAACCGCAAGGGTCTCCCCTACTTGCGTACAATCTCAATGCGTTCGATAATCACATCATCCACCGGGCGGTCGCCTATCGCATCAGTGGCTGCTATGGCATCCACCACGTCCATGCCATAAAACACCTGGCCAAACACGGTGTGGTTAAAGTCCAGCCATGGTGTGCCGCCGTGGGTTATATAATGTTCCATAAACTCCGTCGGCCATATGTCTCTTACAAAATACCCTGCCTCTATTTCCATGTCCTGATGTTGCAAAATATCTTCTTTATCAAGCATTGTGTAGTGGTCAAGGCTTGCATTTTGCACTATAAAAAACTGGCTGCCGTTGGTAAATGGCCCGGAATTGGCCATGGACAGCGCACCACGTATGTGGCGCAGGTTGGTTGTAACTTCATCACCAAAAGGCATACCCCAAATGCTTTCGCCGCCTATACCAAAGCCCAATGGGCAGCCGCCCTGTATCATAAAGTCCTCTATAACCCTGTGGAAGATAAGGCCGTCGTAAAAGCCGTTTCTGGCGTGGGTTACAAAGTTCTCTACCGCGAGGGGTGCTATATCAGGGAATAGGCGCAGATGTATCTGGCCAAAATTGGTATGAATTATGGCAAATTCTTCGCCGTCTTCCGGCGGAGCCAGTTGTTTGTCCAGGGCACCGGGGTTGTGGCCAAAGGTCACGTGCCCAGCCAATCTCTGCTGTAGTGCTTCACGACTTGTTATCACTATGGTGTCATTGGGCCCGTCCCACTCCACTGTATATCCCATGGCTTCCAGCACACCGCGCACGGGCATATAGTTGCTTATAAAACCCGGGTTGTCCTCTGTTATCACAGACATTATGGGTAGGGGCAGATCCATCTCAACGCCATCAAAAACAACACTTGTGGTGTTAAATGTTGCCGAAGCTATGGCGCCCGCGGCAAAAACCCCGGTGGCCGCCAGCAGCAAGCCCAAAACCAAACCGGCCGCAAACATCTTTGCGTTTTTTATTTTTTTCATTCAATTATGACCTCCTTTGACAGGCGACCACAGGCCGCCCCTACAACTACCTTACCGCAATCTCAATGCGCTCAATGACCACAGGCTCCACCGGCACGGTGTCCACCACATCGGTGTTTGCTATGGCATCCACCACGTCCATACCATAAAACACCTGGCCAAATACGCTGTGGTTAAAATCCAGCCAAGATGTGCCGCCGTGTTCCAAATAGTGCTCCATAAATTCTGCCGGCCATATATCACTTACATAATAACCTTCCTCTATCTCCATGTCTTGATATTCTAAAATTTCTTCTTTTTCAAGTATCTCATGTTCCATCATGTCATATTTTTGCACTATAAAAAACTGGCTGCCATTGGTAAATGGCCCGGAATTGGCCATGGACAGCGCACCACGTATGTGGCGCAGGTTGGTTGTAACTTCGTCACCAAAAGGCATACCCCAAATGCTTTCGCCGCCGGTACCGGTGCCAAAGCTGCAGCCACCCTGTATCATGAAGTTTTCCATAACCCTGTGGAAGATAAGGCCGTCGTAAAAGCCGTTTCTGGCGTGGGTTACAAAGTTTTCTACTGTCAAAGGGGTAATATCATGGAACAAGCGCAAATGTATCTGGCCAAAATTAGTGTGAATTATGGCAAATTCTTCGCCCGGGGCCGGTGGGGCCAACTGGTTTGCTAAAGCACCCGGCATAGGGGTAAAATCATGAAAACCCATCAGCTGGTTAAATAGCTCTTCCATTTGGTCCCATTCTTCTTGCTCTTCCTGGCTCATTTCGTCGCCGGTGCTTCCGTTGTCATTGTCGTCTGGCATGTTCTGGTCTACTTCGTATGGTGTTGGGGTTGGTCCGGGTACTTCGGCCGGGCCGCCTGTACAGGCCGCCAAGGCAAGCACCAACACCAGGGCAAACACGCCCACAACACATTTTTTCCAAAAGCCGTCTCTTCTATTTCTCATCTCAATCGTTTCCCTTCCTTTGTAAAATTATAGTTTTTTAGTATGGTGTGGGTTTGGCCACACCATACTAATTTCCATTATACTACATTTTGCTCCCAAGCTCAACATTTCATTTTCTTTACATTTTGCCAACAATACTGTGATATTATTTGACCATTTCGCAGATATTATCTATAATAATAGCAGTGTAATCTACGCAATCTATAACGCCAGATTTCCTACGCTTTTGCAGGAGGAGAATTCCCATGAAAAAAGGCTTTTTAAAAAACCGCATAAAAGCCTTGCTGGCTGCCGTTTTGGTGGCTGTTTTTGCTGTGTCTGCCCTGCCGGCCCTGCCCTTGCTGGCATCTCCGACACTTCAGGACACACCTCAAAGTCAAGATGCCAGAAGCCGCCAAGCAAGAGAAATTATGGATAATATTATAAGCAGAAGGCCCACCACAAGGCCAGGCACAAGCAATATAATCATTAATGGTCTTGGCCCCCGTGTGCGCAATATCGGCACCGATGACTTTTTCACCGAACTTGACCGGCACTTTACAACCCAAATAAGCAGCTTTATTCAAAGCCACCAGGCCAGCGCGCTGTCCCTGCGCTTTACCACAGAGGTTTTCCACACCGGCACATATCCCAACGAATACATCTCCGTTTTTGTTAGCATGCAAGCCAACGGCGCATCTGTTACCACTGTTCCCGCCACAACCGTTATCCGTGTGACGGATCGTGAAGTCATTACCCTGGCAGATTACGCCCCCAACATAATCCCCCTGGTAAACAACCGCATCCGCGATATAATATCAGAAAGACCCCGCAATTTTGTGGCGAATTTCCCCGGTATTGATGACAGTCATCCGTTTTATCTAAGGGATGACCGGCTTGTCATACCATTTGCCTCGGCAAGACTTCGTCTGGGCGAAAGAGGTATTTTCTCCGTAAGTCTAAACACCGACAACATCCAGCATGTGGTTGTTGAAGATAACCAAATGCAAACCCTGCCACCCGACCAATATAATACCCTAATGATGCAGCTTTTCACAATTCATGACAATTTCGGATACGCTACACCATGGAACAGCGCAACACAGTCCATAAGAATATCATCCCCAGGCGGCGATTATATAACCACCGTAACCATAGGGCAAAACCTTTACACCTGCCGCAACGGCGTAGAGCACACCCTGGAAGCCGCGCCCATCTTACGCAGCAGCAACAGCCGCACATATGTGCCCCTGTCCTTCTTCGAAAAAATTATGGGCATACCAACCACCCTCATGCCCGATGGCAGTGTCATCATATCAAAATATGACGCTTCCGGTGATTCCGTTGTCCCCCAAGGCCCAACCGGCGCACCTATGCCATCTGCCGTACCGGCGGGCACACCGCAGCCATAAGCCGCACTTTCTTTTTAATAACAAAGTATAGGCGGGCTTTCCATTGTGGAAAGCCCGGTTTTCTGTATAGGGGGCTTTCATCTTGCGCATACATCGTAACTGGGACAGTCTCATCCCCGCCTTGACCCAATCCGGCCTCACTGATCGCCGCGCTATAATTATCACCGACGCAAATGTGGCCGGCCTTTTTTTGGATGAGATAAAAACCCTGTTAGTGCCCCATTTTTCCACTGTCTCCCACCATATCATCCCCGCCGGTGAAACTTCCAAAAATTTCACCGCTCTACAAGACATCCTCACCGCTTTTCAACACGCCGGGCTAGATAGGCATTCATTGGTCATTGCCCTTGGCGGCGGCGTGGTTGGCGATCTTGCGGGCTTTGCCGCCTCCATATACATGCGTGGCGTGGCGTGGGCAAACCTGCCCACAACCCTGCTGGCCCAGGCAGATAGTGCTGTAGGCGGCAAAACCGCCATAGATTTTTGCGGCACAAAAAATCTAATTGGCAGCTTTCACCAGCCCGCCCTTATATACGTAAACACGGCCGCTCTGGCCACTTTACCCCAAGACCAATATATTTCGGGCTTGGCAGAGGTGGTTAAGTATGGCATAATAGATGATGCCCTGTTTTTTGACTATCTGTGGTACAATCGCCATCATATAGCCGACCGCAACGTACAGGTGTTAGAGCACATCCTCCACACTTCTTACAAAATTAAGGCCAAAATTGTGGCTCAAGACGAAAAAGACACCGGTCTACGCCAAGTGCTCAACTACGGCCACACCTTTGGTCACGCAATCGAATCCCTAACAGACTTCACCCTGCCCCACGGCCACTGTGTTGCCCTGGGCATGATATGCGCTGCCGCTTACTCCCGTATGGACGCATCCCAAACAGGGCGCATTGCGACCCTGCTGGATTTTTTTGGTCTGCCGACAAAATTGCCAGCCCCATACAACTTTACCGCGGATGACGTATATAAAATGATGCAGCAAGACAAGAAGGCGACCCACGGCACCATTACACTAATAATCTCCCACGCCATCGGCAGTGTGGAAATTACACATGGCGCAAAGGAAAGTGATATATTAACAACCATTACCGCCATACTTTAAATTAAGGAGACCAACCATGAAAATCCTAAAAACATATATATTACCCACGGCCTTTGTGGCCCTGCTGGTGGCCATAGACCAATTTACCAAATACCTTGCCGTAACACACCTGCGCCCCATTACCGAATTTGTCCTGATAGACGGCGTGTTTTCCCTGCGTTATGCCGAAAACAGTGGCATGGCCTTTGGCCTCTTTCAAGACGGCCGCTGGGTGTTTGTGGTGCTGACGGTGGCGGTGCTCTCCGGTGTTGTTTGGTTTTACGCAGCCCTGCCAAAAACCAGATATCACAACACCGTGCGGTTTTTTCTGCTAATGTTCATCGGCGGTGCCCTGGGTAATTTTGTGGACCGACTGCTACAAGGCTATGTGGTTGACTTTTTCTTCTTCAGCCTAATAAACTTCCCCATATTTAACATGGCCGATATATTTTTGGTGGTAGCCGTAGTGGCCATGGCCTTCATTACCCTATTTGTAAAGGAGCCTAAAGGTGAGTAAATACGCGGTTTCCCAACATGACATCGGCACAAGACTGGATGTTTTTGCCCAGGCCGCATGTGGCCTTTCCCGCAATGGGGTGCAGAAACTGATAGAAAACGGCGATGTGACAGTAAATGGAGATACCACTAAGGCCAATTATCGTCTGCGCCACGGCGATGTGGTGGAAATAACACCGCCGCCCCTTGAAGAAACCGCCGTACTGCCCGAAGATATCCCGCTAAACATCGTGTACGAAGATACCGACCTTATCGTAATAGACAAGCCCAAAGGCATGGTGGTGCACCCGGCGGCCGGCCACCCGGCCGGCACCCTGGTAAATGCCCTGCTACACCACTGCCGTGGCAGTCTTTCTGGCATAAACGGCGTGTTGCGCCCCGGTATTGTCCATCGCATCGACAAAGATACATCCGGCCTACTTGTGGCCGCCAAAAACGACCACGCCCACAATTGCCTTGCTGAACAATTCGCCGCCCACACCATCCGCCGGGAATATCTGGCCATTGTATGCGGCGGCTTTAGCGATGACACCGGCAAAATAGATGCCCCAATAGCCCGCCACCCCAACGACCGCAAAAAAATGGCCGTCACACCAAATGGCAGACGGGCCGTCACTAATTATCATGTGGCAGAACGCCTGGGCAGATACACCCTGGTGCGCTGCGCCCTGGAAACAGGCCGCACCCACCAAATTAGGGTGCATATGGCCAGCATAGGCCGGGCTGTGCTGGGGGATACCACATACAGCAACGCCAAGCAACCCTTTAACACCGCGGGCCAGGTGCTGCACGCCCATGCCCTGGGTTTTGTCCACCCCAATGGCCAATATATGGAACTTGCCAGCCCCCTGCCGGAGTATTTTCAGCGTATTCTTGATATTTTGCGTAAATAACTTGAAAAAAATGCCGCCTGAAGGCGGCTAAGGCTACGACTAAACTCGTGATGTGTGTCGCTATGAAACTATGTATATCATCAACGATTTTCCATTATGGCATGAACAATATAAGTTGCTTCCACAGAGTCTTTAGCCCATGCACTATATTCATCATTTTTCGAGATGCCACGTGTTATTTCAAAGGTTAAATATTCCGGCAATTCAGACCAATAAGCAAGCCTACCACCATGACAGACGCCATAATCAAATACATCGTCTACAACGTCGCCAAACTTTTGTCTTGCAAACATTTTTTCATTCGTAGGAATACTGCATAGCCATCGCCAGAACACCAGATTTGCCCTATCTTTTGTCCGTTAATGCGAATGGTTGAAGTCATATTCTTTTCAAAGCGGAATTCGCTGGCCTCAAACCCTGCTTCTTCAAGTGCGTCTAAAATTTCCCTAAATGTCTTGTACTGCGGAGTGTCCCTAACATCTTTGCCTCCCTTTTTCACGGCTACGACCACAACTATTACCAATACAACCACCACAAAAAACCACATGCCGCCATCCCCTTTCTCTTTATGTGCATATAATTTGCCAACTGTATGCACATTATACCCCCCCCCCCCCCCCCCCCACCCCTCCACCCCCCCCTTCACTACCCCCCAAATACACACTTTTCAAAAAAATATTTCCCAAACATTCAACCAATCAAAAACAAATCAA
>WQVZ01000039.1 GCA_009785595.1 Defluviitaleaceae bacterium
ACCGCCTTTGCGGTTTGTGATTGCTAAAACCTTGCCCATACTTGTCCTCCTTTTCGGGGCAAAAATTTTAGCTCTAATGATACATAGCCATTTTTGCGGTCTGATTTCTGCCCCATTTTTGTTCGGTATAATAATGGAAAAAGACTATACCCAACCCATGCAACCCTTGAGTTTACTGGGATATTTGGATTTAGTCTTATTATGCCGTATGGGGAGTTGCTAGAGCTTGAATGGAAAGATATAGATTTTGACAACGATATGATTTCCATTAACCGTGCTTATTACTACAGCTATTTAGAGCGTGAATATTACACAGACACGCCGAAAACGGCAACGAGCCGCCGAAGTCTAAAACTTCCCGTCCATGTGATGGAAACTTTGCGAAGTCTGCAAGAGTGGCAGGAAAAGTACAGGGAATTATGCGGCAGTTCGTGGGTGGATAATGACAGGCTTTTTACAACGTACAACGGTGAAACAATGGCAACAACCGCCCCCCGCGATTACTTTCAGCGTTTTTGCAAACGTAACGGCATACGCTACATCAAGCCTCATGCGTTCAGACATTTTAATGCCAGTATCTTAATCAATAGCGGCGTTGACATTGTAACGGTTCAAGCGGCGTTAGGGCATAGTACACCCATCACGACACTAAGGGTATATATTCATGCTTTCAACAATGCAAAAACTCGTGCAATGGAAGCTATTGCAAACGCTATTGATATTTAACAAGTGCTTGTACCTTGTGCTTGTGTTCAGTAGCTTATATCATAAAATCTTGACCAAACAAAGACCAAGCGAAGTAAAGACCAAGATTTTATATAGTGAAAAGCCTGTGTTTATGCGGGTTTAAGGGTGAGAGGTGGCTTTACACACTTATCGGTGGTACATAAGTGCGCCCTCTGCTTTGTTTTCCAGCCATTAAAGCCATTTTCTCATAATTTTGGTGCATTTGTGATGGGATTGTCCGAACTGCGTTATTTCCACTCTTCGCAGCACACATCTTACTTATGATAAGGCTCATTATTATTAATTTTCTGCGCCCGATAAATCTGCTCTAAAAGCAGCACCCGGGCAATTTGATGGGGAAATGTCATATCCGACAACGACAGCCGCATACGGCATCTCTTTAAAATATGCCCAGAAAGCCCCAGCGACCCGCCAATAACAAAGGCCATATGGGACACGCCGCCCACGGCCAGTCCCGCCCACCGCCCGGCAAAGTCCTCAGATGACAGCCCTTCACCACCTATAGCTAATGCCACCGCATACACGCCCTCTCCCAGGGCTTTTTCTATGCGCGCGCCCTCCTTTGTCAGCAACAATTCTATCTCTCTATCAGACAGCCCTTCGGGAGCCTTCTCTTCCGCCACTTCCACAATGGCCAGCTTCACATACGCCCCCAGCCGCTTAACATATTCCGCCTGAGCCGCCCGCAAATACTCTTCTTTTAGCTTCCCTACACACACAACGGTAATTTTCACGCCAAATACCCCTCATCATCCTGTAAATCTTCCAATGCTGCTGCCGCCCGGGCCAGCTGGTCACAGCGGTTATTCTCCACATTATCCCCATGGCCCCGCACCCACACAAAGCGCACCCTGTGGGCATCCAACAAGGGCAGCAGCCGCTCCCATAAATCTACATTAAGTGCCGCGTCTTTTTTGTTGCGCATCCAACCATTAGCCCGCCAGCGTGTTACCCAGTCTTTCTCAATAGCGTCCACCAGATACCGCGAATCACTGTAAAGAGTCACGGCGCACGGCTCTTTAAGGGCTTCCAACCCCACTATAGCCGCCAAAATTTCCATGCGGTTGTTGGTGGTCAGCACATATCCCGCCAAAATCTCCCTACGGTGCCGCCCATACAACAAAACCACCCCAATGCCGCCGGGGCCTGGGTTTCCACTACACGCTCCATCTGTATATATCTCCACATTTCTCAAGTTTCATCGCTCCTATTCCCCAAATCCTGCCTAAAAAAATCATAAACCGCCTGGGCCGACTTTACATTCATGCCGGGGGCGGCGCGCAATTCATCCAACCCAGCCGTCTTTATGCTGCCCACTGTGCCAAAATGCCGCAACAATGCCGTTCTACGCACATCACCAATGCCCACAATATCATCCAGCACAGACTTTGTGGCAACTTTTTGCCGCAATGTACGGTGATATTCAACAGCAAAGCGGTGTACCTCCTCCTGTATGCGGGCCACCAGGCGAAAACCCTCGCTGTTGGCGGCCAGCGGCACCTCCACCCCATTATACAGCAGTCCGCGGGTTTTATGCCGGTCGTCCTTAACCATGCCACATAAAGGTATATTTATGCCCATATGTTCCAAAACCGTCCCCACGGCAGAAACCTGCCCCTTGCCACCATCCACAAATATAATATCCGGCAGTCGGGCAAATTTCTCGCTGCCTTGCTCATACCGCCTAAAACGTCGGGCTAACACCTCCTGCATGGCAGCATAATCATTGGCTCCTTCCACGGTTTTTATCTTAAATTTGCGGTATTCGCTACGGCGGGCCTTGCCTCCTTCAAACACCACCATAGACCCCACATTTTCAAAACCCTGTATGTTAGAAATATCATAAGCTTCTATGCGCAAAATAGCCCCGCTCAGCCCCAACGCCTCCTGTATCTCACCCAATGCCCCTGTGGTGCGTTTTTCTTCTTTCTTAATATGCTCGCCAAATTGCTCCAATGTTATAATGGCGTTGTTGTGGGCCAGTTTTACCAGCTTTTGCTTCTCGCCCTTCTGGGGCACGGTTATGGTAACTTTTCTGCCTTTTTTCTCTGCCAGCCATGCCCCTACAACCACCTTTTCTTCTATGTCTTGCTGCAAAATAATCTCTTTGGGCACAAAAGGCGTGCCGGAATAAAACTGGGTGACAAACTCCGTCATAATGCGGCGGCCGGGCAGGTTTTCCACCCCATATACCATAAAATGTTCCCGCCCTGTCATCTTGCCGTCCCGTATAAAGAACACCTGAAACAATGCCTCGCCGCCGCGGGCTGCAAAAGCCACAATGTCTTGGTCGCCTGTGGATATTCTGTCCATCCTTTGCTTTTCACCCAAGCTTTTTATGGCATTTATTTTATCCCGCAAGCCTGCCGCCCGTTCATATTCCATAGCCTCCGCAGCCGCCGTCATATCAGCAGTCAGCTGCTTTACAATCCCTTCTTGTTTGCCCGCCAAAAATTCCAGCACCTGAGCCATACGCCGGGCGTATTCTTCCCCGCCAATACGCGCCCCACACGGGCCGGGACACAATCCAATATGATAATCAAGGCAGGGCCGTCCACTGGTATGGCCGTCCGCAATCTTTTTTGTGCATCGCCGCATGGGCCATATTTTATGAATTTGCTCCAATGTCTCCCGCACGGCAAAACTGGATGTATACGGCCCAAAATATCGGCCGCCGTCCTCCACATAATCCCGCGTAGAAAAAACCCGCGGAAAATCCTCCGCCATGGTGGCCTTTATGTAAGGATAGCTTTTGTCGTCCTTCAACAACACATTGTATCTGGGCTGATGTTCTTTAATAAGATTGCACTCCAATATCAGTGCCTCAACCTCGGTGTCAGTGACAATATATTCAAAACGCCGGGCCATAGCCCGTATATTGCTAACCTTGGGGTCAGCCAAATTAGCCGGGGTAAAATAGCTGCGCACCCGGCTCCTTAAATTTATGGCCTTGCCCACATAAATAACCTCGTCAACCCCGCTGATAAACAGATAAACACCGGGCTTTTGGGGCAACCTCTTCAATTCTTCCTGCATCTTAAAATCATCCATGCCCCTATTTTATCAAAAATTTGCTTAAATGTACACATTTTTGGGAAAATAACCGTAGGGGCGGCATTATGCCGCCCGATTTCACGTAGTAGGGGCGGCATAATGCCGCCCAATTTACAGACCAGGAGGTACCTCAATGAACATCGAAAAAGAACACGAAGACCAAGGAGAAATTACCGCCGCCGAACCCATTGACACCATAGAAAAATACGGCCAAATAGCCCGAAAAACCGACAACCCCCGCGGCAATATATGGTATTTGCCCATAATCGGCCACATAGAAGGGCATTACGTAATGCCAGCCACCAACAAGACCACTAAATACGAACACGTCATACCCCTATTGCTAAACGCGGCAGAAAGCAGTGAAGTAGATGGTATGCTGGTGGTGCTTAACACTGTGGGCGGCGATGTAGAAGCCGGCCTGGCCATCGCCGAGCTTATTTCGCACTTTAGCAAACCCACAGTATCATTGGTACTGGGCGGCGGCCATTCCATAGGCGTGCCCCTGGCCGTAGCGGCCCAATATTCTTTCATCGCCGCATCCGCCGCCATGACCATACATCCCGTACGCATGAACGGCACAGTGGTTGGGGCACAACAAACTTACGACTATTTCAACAAAATGCAGGAGCGGGTGCTGGAATTTGTCGTAGCCAACAGCCACATAAGCAAGCAACGGTTAAAGGAACTTATGTTGGACACCACCATGTTGGCCCTGGATGTAGGTACATTTTTGATTGGCGAAGAAGCCGTAAAAGAGCAGCTAATCGACCAAGTAGGCGGCCTCCATGATGCCATGGAAAAATTGTATTCTGTAATTGGAGAGGCACGGACATCAACCCCCACAACGTCCACAGAGCCCGCACACACATTATAGTCACGTCATTTTGCCGCCTCTGCCGTGTATATAATCCTCGTAGGAGACGCCACCCTCGGCATCTCATTTTAAGTGAACCTGTTCACCCACCGTTTTAAAATCGCTTGTAAAAACCTGCAATATATGTTAAAATCCTATGATAAATTGGATAAGCAGGTGTGCAAATGATTTTCGAGAGTTTTTCTCAAGCAGATACAGAAGCTTTTGGGCGGCAAATAGGCCTTAAAGCCACAGCAGGCCGGGTTTATTGCCTTATAGGCCAGCTTGGCGCGGGCAAAACCGCCTTTGCCCGGGGTTTCGCCCGGGGACTCGGCATTACCGCAGACATCACCAGCCCTACATTCAGCATAATTAACGAATATACAGGGCAATTACCCCTGTATCATTTTGATGTATATCGCATAAAACATGTGTCCGAAATGGAAGACACAGGGTACGAAGAATATTTTTACGGCAACGGCGTCACTTTAGTGGAATGGGCAGATATGGTGGAAGAATTATGGCCGCCGGATGCAGTTATCGTACGTATCGAACGCGATAGCACCAACGGCGAAGGTTTTCGCAGAATTATAATGGAGGACCGCGCATGAATATTTTAGCCATAGAAACCACGGGACATGCAGCCAGCGTGGCCATAGTTTGCCCGGATAGAATAATTGCAGAGCATTCCATCAGCAACCAACTCACCCATTCTCAGGTGCTGCTGCCCATGATTGACAATATGTTAACCACAGCGGGCTTTGACAAACGGGATATCAACCTGGTGGCTTGCTCATCCGGCCCCGGGTCTTTTACCGGCCTGCGCATAGGCGCGGCGGCAGCAAAAGGCCTGGCCTTTGGGCTGGGCATAAAAATTGTACCTGTTGCCACCCTCGATGCTCTGGCATATAATGTGTCTTATAGGGCCGGAGCCATCGTTCCCATTATGGATGCCCGGCGAGACCAAGTATACACAGCCGTATATGCATGCCACAACGGCAAAATCCAACAAAAAACAGATTATTTGGCCTGCGATATGGACTATATATTGGCCGAAGCAGCAAAAACCGGCGAAAACGTGATGTTTTTGGGGGATGGTGTGGCGGTACATCATCAAAAAATCGCCGCCCATGGTTTTTGCACAGCACCGGCAACCCATATGTTGCAGCGCGCTGCAAGCGTCGGGGCCATCGCTCTCAAAAATACCCATCATGCCGTTGCTCCAAGGGATTTTGCACCATTTTATATACGCCTATCCCAGGCAGAGCGCGAAAGAGATTGCCGCCCAAAAAAGGAGACCATATGAAATTTTACATAGAACCCATGGAACAGCGGCACATCGACCGTATTTATGATATTGAGATGCGCTCTTTTTCTGTGCCATGGGGCTATGATATGCTAGTGAGCGAGCTTGATAACCCATATTCCATGGGCATTGTTGTCTATATCGCCGATGAGATCGCAGGCTACGCCACCATGCGCCATATTATAAACGAAGGCCACATAGGCAATATAGCCGTGGCACCGGAGCATCGCGGCCGCGGGGTCGGCAATGCTTTGATAGAAAAACTATTGCAAATTGCCAAAGATATGAACATGATTGGCATAACCCTAGAAGTCGGAATAAACAACGCAGCCGCCCAGCGGTTGTACACCAAAAACGGTTTTGTTTTCGAGGGCATACGCAAAAATTACTACGCAGGCACCGGAGAAGACGCAATAATTATGTGGAAATATTTGACATGATGACGGCAACACTGCAATAGTATGGCGGCATTTTGCCGTCCAAATAATTACTAACAAAATCTATATGCAAAATAGCGGCCCGGAGGTGGCAACATGAGAAAATTGGGATATCATGAGCTAAAAAGATTTTGTGTTTCGGCAGAACTAGGCTTTAAGACCACAGCCGACCTAGACGCAGACAGCACAAAAAACATAATCGGCCAAAGCCGCGCGGTTTCGGCTTTTAATTTTGGCCTGGCAACACGGCGGGTTGGCTACAATATATATGTGGCAGGCATTAGCGGCAGCGGCAAAACCACATTTGCCCGGCATTTTGCCGAAATCGCCGCCGCAAACAATCCCGTGCCGCCGGATTTATGTTATGTATATAATTTCAAAGACGCAAAGCATCCCAAGCTAATATCCACGGCAGCGGGCCGGGCCAAGGTTTTTAAGGAAGACCTGGAAGAAATGCTGGACATATTGGGCGTGGAGATTCCCAAGGCTTTTGACCACAAGGATTTTCAAGACAGCCGCGGCGACATTATACAAAAGTACGAAAAAAAGCGGGACGAAGAGCTAAAAATTTTCACCGAAGAAGCAAAACAAAAGGACTTTGAGGTGCGGTACACAGACAAAAGCATGTCTTTTTCTCCCATTGTGGACGGCAAGGCCGTTGGTATGGAGGATTTTGAGCAATTGCCCGAAGAAGAGCGAGATATCATAACCACCAACAGCCGCGATGTGCAAAATGGCGCAAGCGCGACCATGGAGAGAATTAGACAGCACGACATAGAGGCCCGTAAGCAGATAGATGAGCTGGAATATAAAACCGCGCTGTTTACTGTGGGGCATTTAATGGCCAAATTACAAGAGAAATACGAAGACGAACAAGGCGTGCTGGACTATTTGGCCTTGCTAAAAGAAGATATTTTAGACAATATCGGCAGTTTTCAAACCGAGAGCGAAGCCGACGAAGAAGAAAACTTACAGCAGCTTATGCCATGGATAGTTAAAAAAGCAAAAGACGACTGCATCAGCAAATATCGGGTTAATGTCGTGGCGGATAACTCCAACGGCGCCGGCGCACCCGTGGTTGTAGGCGTAAACCCCACATATGCCAATATTATGGGCGAAGTGGAGTATGACAGCGAATTTGGCAACTTTACCACAGACTATATGAAAATAAAGCCCGGTCTGTTGCACAAGGCCAATGGTGGTTATTTGATACTACAAGCCAAGGACGTGCTGGCCATACCATATTTGTGGGAGGGTTTGAAGCGCACTATAAAAACCCGAGAAATAACAATAGAAAACCCCAAGGAATACGCATCAGGGGTTGCAGTATCTGGCATACGACCGGAAGCGGCGGTTTTTGATATCAAGATAATCATGGTGGGCGGCGGGTATTATTATGAACTGTTACGAAACTTCGATGAAGATTTTGCCGATCTGTTTAAAGTTGCCGCCTTTTTTGACTACGAAATGGACTGTAATGCCGCCAACATCCAGGAGATATCCCGCTTTGTAAAGCGTTTTGCCGCAGAAGAAGGCACGCTGGACTTTGATGCATCCGCCGTGGCGGCTGTTATTGAACAAAGCAATCGCCTTGCAGGCAACCAAAAAAAATTAACCAGCCGTTTTGACCGTATTTCCGAGCTTCTGATGGAAAGCCACATATGGGCAGAAGGTGACGGCAGCCCCATCATCACAGAAAAATATGTAAAAGAAGCCATAAAGCAGCGGGATTATCGCCTGGGGTTGTATGAAGAAAAAATGAGCGAGATGATAGAAAGCAATGTGATAATGATTAACACTTCGGGTGCCAAAATTGGCGAGATAAACGGCCTGGCATCCATAGACGTGGGCGATGTGCTTTTTGCCAAGCCCACAAAAATAACTGCCACCACATATGTGGGCAAGGCAGGTATTGTAAACATCGAAAACGAAGCCCAAATGAGCGGAGAAATACACGACAAAGGCGTGCAGATTGTCATAGGATACCTGGGGCAAAAATACGCACAAAAGTTTCCATTGTCCCTGTCTTGCCGGGTGTGTTTCGAGCAAAATTATTCCGGCATAGACGGCGACAGCGCATCATCCACCGAATTATATTGCATACTGTCATCTCTGGCGCAAATACCCATCAGCCAAGAAATTGCCGTGACAGGCAGCATTAACCAACGCGGAGAAATCCAAGCCGTAGGCGCCATAACACCCAAGGTCGAGGGGTTTTTTGACCTATGCAAAAAGCGAGGCCTTACCGGCAACCAGGGCGTTATCATCCCAGAGCAAAATGTGACAGATTTGGTGCTTAATGATGAAGTTATTGCTGCCGTTAAAGATGGTAATTTTCATATATATGCCATCACAGATATCGATGAGGGCATTGAGATTCTAATGGGAACGAAAGCCGGGGAGGTTTGCGAAGCTCTCTGCGAAGATGAAACCTCTGACAGTGCACCCGATACAGTGCATGGACTGGTTTGCAAACGATTGCGGGAGTTTTACGAAAGATCGCTGGAGGAATAATGCAGCAAGTGATAGATTCATTTTTCTGTAGCGACATACAACAAAAACGACTCGACACACGTCAAGTCGTTTTTGTTGTATGCTTTATGCCACAAAAAACCAATTGTTAGAATCTTTGCAGGTTGAAAATGGTATTTATGTCGGTCGCTCTCACAAAAAGCATTGCGGGGCCGCCACCGACAGGCGCAGCTGATACTATGCCCAAAGTATTATAATTTGACGGCCCTATAGCCCGTGAAAAAACTATTCCACCGCTATCACCATTTTGGGCCCATGCATCGGTTCCTACCAAGGACAGCCTTTCACCGTTAAGGGTAACTGCGAAGTTAAGATCCCTAATGGTTCCAGATGTAAAACCGGAACCAACACCAATTTTGAAGACAGGACTACCCAAAACAGGCTGCACCACGGCGGTCGATAAGGCCGAAACCGAAGCCGGATATGGCGGTGATGGAAAAGAGTTAGTAACAGTTACGTTAGCATTTGTCTGTATAAACGCTGCATCAACTCTACCAAAGAATGTTCGCCCTATTACGGTGCCAAAAGGAAAACTTTGTCTATCTACCACCGAATGTCCTGTAGTTACTATCCCACTAATGTTTCCGGCAGTTCTGGCTCTATACCCCAAAGAATGGGTACTGTTGGTAACTTGATCAAAAACTCCCGACCCAGGACGAAGTGTGGTTGATAGAGGCGTAGCACTGCCCTCTGCCAAAACGTCAATGGCATTTTCGAGAATGCTAAATGAATTACTTGGAGGTTCAGGGAGGTCTCCTATGTACCCTTCAAACAACGCAGGTGCAAAAATATAAGTAGCTTTTTCAAATACAACCATTGGCGAATCAATTATATTTTTTCTAAATCGAGCTATCTCATCTTCACTGTAAGTAGTTAATTGCACGGCAACCCTATTGTTAAATGTGTCAACGCGCCATGCATTAATGTTGCTTCCTGCCCTAGAATCTGGATTGGTGTCATAAAAAACACCGATATGATTAAAAACCGAAAGAAGCTCCATTTCAGAAAAACTCACATATTCAATTATTAATTCATCCGATTCAAAATAGGACAAAAAAGCGTTAGCGGACATTGATCTGGAAGCAGGCCCGTCGACCACCTGCACAACCAGATTCCCATTGTCGTTAATATATATGCCTCCAAGAAAATCAGGAAGCGTGGCATCTGCAGCCGCTCTACTATCCGAAAAATAGGACAGAATATTTTGTGCAATAATTTGAGCGCGATCAGAATTATATAAGAATTCCGCACCAAAGCTTTCTATCATATATTCTTCCACGGCCGCCACAAACTCCTCGTTTTGGAACAAATCTTCGGGTAGCAAAATTTCATGTTCATAGTTAGATCCATTAAAGTTCCCACCAGTTAAAATTACACTGAAAGAACTTACAATTAATGCTAACAATAGAATGGATATTCTTTTAAATGACTTCACGACAACTGCCTCCTTAAATATTTATGATCGATTTATTAGTGTTACTGACTAACTGTGATGCAGATTGATCAATCCAATCCATAATATGGATGTACTTATTGTACTACAAAAACACCGGCAAAACAATTGGCATATTTTACAAATTTTATTACATTGTACAATATATATATATTGTACAAAAACGTCACTTTATGAAGTATTTAGCCGCCCAACGCACTTGCCAATAGCTTTGGCCGCCACTTCCGCCATCTGCATCACCACATTAAGGCGCGTAGATGACAAAACCTCCAAAGGGCAGGCTGTGTCGCCGTTTGCGATGTTTACCACGCCCAGTATGGATATGTCGCCTACTTTGGCCAGCCTTTCCCCCTTGGCCATGCCGGGGATGATAGCTCCATCTTTAATGATAATTTTACCTATTTTGTCCGCAGCCCCCAAACATGCGTCTATGGCGATGATTAGGGGGTTTTTGTGATGCTCATAAATAGCCTCCAATGCCATGGTTAGGTTTGCTGCGTGTACGGGCTTGTGCAAGCTGCCGTAAACATAGGCGCGGCGGGCATTGCGGCCCTTGATTAGCATATGTCCGGCCAAAGGCCCAAAGGCATCGCCTGTGGCCCTGTCAGTACCAATGCACAAAAAAATAATATGCTCGTAGCTGCCCCTACGCTCCGCAATAAGACCAAAAAGAGCATCGGCGCAGCTATCCGCCGCCCTTTTGTCATATGAATTTATGGTAATAGCCCAACTTGCCTGTGTTTTTATTATAATCAGCTCCAAATTCCCTCTGTAACTTATTGTTGCCAAGGCAAAGCCTGTCTAGTACAGCCGCCGTATTATTGTCGATTTTTTTTATGCTAAAGTGGTTCTAGGCCGACATGTATTTCCATTTTATTCCATTGGCGTGTGATACAATCTTCATACGATATGGACAAGGAGGAAAGGATATGAGCAATTTTGAACTGCCCACAAATATCAGGCAAATCGGCAACCTGGAGGGGCAACACATAAAAATTTATGTAGAGGACTATGTTTGTACATACCTCAAACAATATGCCGAAAGCGGCGGCCACACAGAGAAGGTAGCCTTTCTGGCAGGCAAATATATGATAATCGACGGTCAGCCCTATGCGTTTATCAGCGGAGTGATACAGGGCAAATACAGCGAATATTCCGATAATATGGAATGTTTTACCGATGCCAGCTACGAGCACGCCCGCCAAGAGCTGGAAAAATACTTCCCCAGCAGCGAGATTTTGGGTTGGATGCAGTCCCAACCCGGCTATGGCGTCCATGTTAACCCATCCTACGCAGATTATCACATGAACAACTTTACCCGGCCGTATCAGCTACTGTTTGTAATGGATCCGGTAGAGAAATTAAACCTATTTTATGTATGGAACGAAGAAATGACAGGTATAAGCGAGGCCGGCGGATATTTTATATATTACGACCAAAACCGTGCCATGCAGGACTATATGAACGACAACCGCATAAAACGGGCGGCCACGCGGGAAATACAGCCTAAAGAAGAGACTGCCACCGGACGCATTAAAATCTTTGACGACACCGAGAAAAGAAGGACCGGCCGGCCAGAACGCAGACTGCATCGGGAAGAACCCGAGACAGAGAACATAAAGCCTGCCAACCCAACCGGCCGTACCGCAACCGGCAGCGTGCGCACCACAGAAAGAGCCGAAACCCGCCTGGCGGCCAAAGCTCCAAACAAACCCATAGAGGACATGCGCAAAATGTCCAATCTGCTTATAGGCCTGTGTGCCGTGTTGTTTATAACAACCTTCATCATGGGGGCAGGGCTGCTGCAAAGCGACTCCCGCATATCAGCCGTAGAAAACGCCATACTTACCATGGACGGCAATTATGTATTATTGGCGGACCAAATGCGCCAAATGGCCAGCTTGCCAGTGTTTGCAGAGCAACGCATAGCACCGCCGGTGCCAACCCCAGCACCAGAGCCGGAAGCCGCGGCAGAACCCACCATGACGCCGCCACCCGTGCCAACGCCGGAACCGCCACCAACCCCCACGCCAATACCCGAGCCAGATCCAACACCGGAACCTTTCCCAACACCTCTGCCAGAAACTGAGCCAGAACCCACACCCGCCGTGACTACCTTCGCCAATCTACCTGAAACCTACACCATACAGCCCGGTGATAGTCTGCTGGCCATAAGCCGCATGTTTTACGGCGATGCCACCATGGTGTACCGCATAATGGAAATAAACGACATAGAAGATCCCGACCACATCATCATCGGCCAAATTATATATCTGCCCAGCTATTAACCAACAAAACAAACCGCCCGACTGACTTTACGGCTTTCGGGCGGTTTGTTTTGACAAGCTGGCAATTTGTGGTATAATAATACGTATAACAAACCTGTTCAGAAATTGGTTCAGCATGGTTTCAGAACAGGTTTAGTAAATACGAACGGAGGAGAAATTTTGCCTGATATTGTCTTTCCCAATTTAGGTATAAGCTTCGAAACCATAAACCGCGTGGCCTTTACGGTCTTTGGCATCGAAATTTACTGGTATGCCATTGCGGTGGTTTTGGGTATTATCGCCGGCGTGTTTTTTGGTGCCTATGTGGCCCCCAAATCAACCGGCCAAAACCCCGTGCTTTACACAGATTTTGCCCTGTGGGTAATAATCGCCTGCATCATCGGCGGCCGGCTGTTTTACGTCATTTTTTCCTGGGATGCCACATGGACTTTCTGGGATATTTTCGCCATACGCGACGGTGGCATTGCTATTTTTGGCGTTATCATCACCGCCATATTTGTGGCCTGGATATACACCAAGGTCAAAAAACTGGACTTTTTAAATTTTGCCGATACAGGCATCGTTGGCCTTATTATTGGTCACGTCATTGGCCGCTTTGGCAACTTCATTAACCGCGAGGCCTTTGGCGGCTGGTATGACGGCCTTTTTGCCATGGAAATACGGCTGGACCAGGTGTTAAACCGCAGTACCGTCACCCAAGAAATGCTGGACAATCCCGTTATGCGCAACGGCATTACGTATGTTTCCGTCCATCCCACGTTTTTGTACGAGGCCACCATCAACCTAACCCTATTTATCTTCCTTAATTTTTATCGTAAGCACAAAAAATTTAACGGCGAGCTTTTGGCATATTATTTCCTAGTGTACGGCGTGGCCCGTTTCTTCCTAGAGGGCCTGCGCACCGACCAACTAATTCTGTTTAACACAGGCGTGCCCGTTTCTCAACTTGTTTCCGCACTCTTGATTGTTGCCGGCATAGCCCTCCTTGCCTGGGGCTTTATAAATCGTCACAAAGCCGCAAAAACATCCTAAATATTATTGTATAATTTTCCCTCCTCTGTCAACAATACTATTAGAAAAAAATTACAACACCAAGGAGGGAACCATGTGGGAAGATTTGCCAGCGGCCTTATTGCAGGCGGTGCATTGGGCGCCATTGGCCTGGCCATAGCCATGAGTGATAAGCGCACGCGTAAACGGATGCTGAAGGACGGCAGAAAGGCCATGCATAAGGCCAACAACTTTATCCATCATATGTAGGAGGCAAATATGTCAAAAAAAGGTAACAATAGGGCAGAAACAGATAACAAAACCCCAAACCCAATGCCAACCAATGACGTAGGCGGAATGCCGACACCATCAGATGCACCAAAGGGTAAAAAACCAAAGAAAACATATAATTAGATCAAACGGGCGGCCCCATGTGGCCGCCCGTTATAATATTCATGCCAAATTTTCCCATATAGCTAAAGTCTCCCGCATAACCCCAGCCACATCTACTTCATACACATCTTGCAGCATTTTGCCATCCAACACCTGGTCAGCCCGTCCCAAAGCAGCGGTTCGCCCCTCTTTCATCAGCATAACATTAGACGAAAGACGCATAGCCAAACTGATGTCATGCAGCACACCTACGATGGTGCGGTTTTGCTCGGCAGCCCAGTTCTTAAGATAATCTATAAGTTCAAATTGAAACTTTAAGTCTAGATGATTTGTAGGCTCGTCCAGCAAGATAATTTGCGGATCCTGAGCCAGGGTGCGGGCCAAAAACACCCGCTGCAACTGGCCACCGCTAAGGGTGCCGAGACCTCTATGGCGCACATCAGCCAAATTCACCGTAGCCAGGCACGTCTCCACAAAATCCTTGTCCGCCCGGGATGGTATGCCCAACAGGCCCTGGTTGTGCAAATACCGCCCCATCATCACCGCATCATACACGGTATACGAAAAATACACAGGAGAAATCTGCCCCAACATGGCTACATAGGCGGCACGGGCACGCGGTTTCATGGCGGAAGCACATATACCGTCAAATTCCACCGTGCCGCGAAAAGGCAGCAACCCGGCAATAACCTTTAACAGCGTGGTTTTGCCGCAGCCATTTGGGCCGATAATCGCCAGATTTTCACCCTTCTCCAGGGTAAGATTTATGTCATGCACCACATCCGCGCCACCATAACCGGCAAAAATACCAGCTAATTTAAGCATTGGCCCGCCTCCTTCCCACAAAATATATGTACGCAAAAAACGGTGCGCCAATAAGGGCCGTAACCACACCCACAGGCAGTTCGTTTGGCGGTGTGATGGTACGGGCAACAAGATCTGCCACCACCATAAGAGAGCCGCCGAAAATAGCCGACAGAGGTATAACCACAATATGGCGGGAGCCAAACAAGCGTCGCACAGTGTGGGGCGCAACAAGGTCTATAAAACCGATGATACCCACAAAGGCAATGGCACTGCCCGTCAGGCCCGCCGCAATTAGCAGTAACGCCCATTTTACCAGCCGCAAATTAACGCCCATTGTGCGGGCATTGTCCTCGCCAAAGGTCATTATATCTAATTCGCGGTTGTATCGCAGTGTCACCAATATTCCCACCAGCAAAATAGGAGCCAGCAGAACCACCGGCATCCAATTTTGCATCGAAAAAGAGCCTAATTGCCAGAAGATAAGCCGCTGCACGCCCTCCCTGTTTAATGCCATCAGCAGGGTTGTGACGGCGTTAATAAACATGGATATCACCATGCCCATTAGTATTATGGTATTATTTTCCATCATGCCATCTATACGAGACGCCAACGTTATGGCAAAGACCATGGTGGCCATTCCCATTGCAAACCCGGCAACCGGCAGTGTCATCATGGGCAAAAAGGCCAGCCCGGTAAAGAGCACCAAAGCCGCCCCTAGGGATGCACCTGATGATACACCCAATGTAAAAGACGATGCCAGCGGGTTGCGCAGCACACTTTGCATAATGGCCCCGCTGACGGATAACATTGCGCCCACAAGAAAAGCCAGCAGCACCCTGGGCAAACGCAAATTCCATATTATTGCATTGTTTGCGTTGGAAATATCCTCCACACAACCCAAACCAAGGGTTCTGTGGAGGATTATACGCACAATCTCCCAAGGATGTACAAAAATACTGCCGATTGCTACTGCCAACAACAAAATAACCAGGGCAATTGCTGCGGATATTATTATCTTATGTTTCATTGGCTAAAATACTCCGGATAAATAGCCTCCGCCATTTGCCGCAGAGCTATTACGGTATTATGGTTGGCGCGGCTGGTGGCATCGCCATCAACCTGATAAAGCCGGCCCATCGCCACGGCGTCCAGCCCATCCCAACCGGGACGTGCTGCCATGTCACCAAGAGGGTCATCCAGCCAGCCCACATTGGTCATTATCACATCAGGATTCGCCACCAATATATGTTCGTCGGCCACCATTATCCAGCCATATTCGTCGGCAAAAATATTTACGGCACCCACAGTTTCCAGCAGTTCGTTAAGAAAAGTTCCACCACCAAAACTAAACATCGGTGCCGGGTCTATTTCAAAATATACGGTGCGGCGGTTTTCGATAGTGGCTGCAATGGCCATAATTTCGGCAACTTCTGCCTGCATGTCGGCTATTATGCGCTCTCCTTCGGCTTCCGCACCAAGAAACCACGCAACCAAACGTATGGTGTCATAAATTCCGTTTATACTGCCGGCACCAGGTACCAACATGGCGTCTATGCCGATATTTTCCAACATCACTATGTGGTCGCCCGCACCCATAACAATGCCCGCCATCAGCACAAAATCTGGCCCCAAGGCCACCAAAGCCTCACCGTCCAGTGCCATCATATCAAAAAGCACCAAGTCGTCACCCAGGCCGTCAATGCCAACGGAATGACTGTCCGTACCAACAATATACGCCGCAAAACCAAGCTCCGTCACTATTTCCGTGACCTTTGGCCCTACGGATACAATACGCAAACCCCCTTCTGCGCCTTGCACACCCTCATCTGCCGGTTCTTCGTCAATATCCTCATACTCTTCATCTTGGGCGACAATCGGCGTAGGCTCCGGCGCTGCTTCCGGCTCATATACACCATTATCCCCGCCGTTTCCGCCGCACGCAGCAAAAACAAAAACCAACAGTATCAAAAACAATAACTTCCTCATAATTTTCATAAAGCCTCTCCTTTGTGTTTTTTATAACTTCCGGACAAAAATAAAAAATCCCGATAAAATCGGGGTCAAAAGCGCGGCGCATCAGAAAACAGCACTTCGCACATTGCATCCCCCCTATGCTCTGTAGAGTAGATTCAAAGCAAACAACGCAAGTCTTCCGGCTTAGGCATCAAACGCGTTTATACACCTTCTCAGGTTTTTAACCCAATGGTTGTCGCTTTAACGACTTGATAAACACTAGCCAATACGGCAGCAGGACTGCTTGGGATTTTCACCCAATTCCTTTAACGTCATTCGATATTTAGTTGTAACGCCATTATAATCCATATTTTGCGCCTTGTCAAGCAGAAAAGATAATAAACAGGGCGGCCCGTTGTACCAGCGTCAAACATAGGTTACAATTCCCTCAAGCGAAATAAGGTTATCGGTGTTGCATTACTGCCATTGCACGTGCAATGGCATTTTTGGCTATTTTGTGTTTATTGCCCAAAACTCT
>WQVZ01000040.1 GCA_009785595.1 Defluviitaleaceae bacterium
CTAATTCGTTATTGTCGTTTGTTTTTAGGTTTGCCTTGATGACGCAGTGGGCACTGCGGATGGCTATCTTTGCTTTCAAAATCCCCGTCGAAACCAGTACGCCCCCATGTGGAGGTAGACCGGTGACATATAACGGATTTGAATTATACCACATGAATTACAGGGTGTCAATTATTTTTTTGAAAGTGTATTTTGCCGGGCTTGCCAAAGGCAAGCTGTTAAGGCTATCACTCCCTCTATTCGGTCGCAACTGTTGTTTGGGCTTCTTGATGGGGCTGTTCAGCAGGGTTTTCAGAATGGGTCTAATGTTTATTTGCGAATATGTCCAGTAAAATTTTGCGGGTGTGGGCGTGTAAATTTCTGGGAAGCGCATCTGTTTCTAGTATCCTATTGTTTAATTTGATTTGTTGTAAAATGACCGCTCGTCCCATTAAATCAATCATAAGATCACCTCTTTTTTATGATTATTGTCATTGGGTGGCAAATATAAACAGCGGATGGTATACTTGACAAAATGTGTCGAACATGGTAGTCTGTAGTGAAACAATTGAGAAGGAAGCGAAGCGCCGGTGATTTTGCATTTGCTTGATATGAAGGACAGCGGCTTTGCCGCAAGCCTAAAAGCCCTTTCGGCACAGGAAAGAGGCCGCGGCTTTAGTAAGTCATACACCGATGGGGTTATGGCGGTTTGTGTTTCGCAAAAAGCACACGTTGGCATTGATCTGGAGGTAAAACAACCGCGCTCGCCGGAGACCATACGGTACTTTTTGGAAAAATTTAAGACTTTTGATATATTGGATACGCCGCGTAATGTTGATGTGCAGTGGTTTTACACGGCATGGACCGCCATGGAAAGCTATCTTAAATTGGCCGGTTTTGGTTTTTTTGCCCAAAAGAATTTTGCTATTAATACGGGTGGCAAGGCCATATTGTGTGGCGGTAAAGAGGTTGCCTGGTTTGAACATTTTTACATAGAAAATCTGATAATTTGTATATGCAGTGACAAAAAAATTGTGAAACAAGATGTTGAGATAAAGTATCATGGTTGGGAGGGACGCAAATGAAGAGATATGCCCTGGTTTTTTCTGGCCAAGGGTCCGAACGAGTAGGGATGTTTAATGATTTGCTAAAAGAGCCAAATGTGTTGGAGCAGGTTTTGGAAGAACTTAAAAGCCACCTGGGCATGGATATATATAGCGCTGTGACAACAAGAGACAGTGCTGTCGTTGCCGCAAACAACCAAATACTGCTAAGCGTCTTCCATTACCTAAAAGCAAAACTAATTGTTGAAAAAATAGGCCATGAGCCTGCAATTTGTATGGGGCACAGCTTTGGGCAATTTTCTGCTTTAGCCAATTCCGGTGCCATTTCTTTTGTAGAGATGGCCGGATTTTTAGGTGAACGTATGCGCATTATCAATGACCCTAGCATTGATATACGGGCATCCTTTAAAAGCATACACGGCATGACCTTAGACGCCTTTGAGGGCTTTAGGCAGGCCGAGGGACTTTGTGGGAATGTGGAGCTTGCGCTGCACAACCAAAAAGAGCAAATTGTTTGTGCCGCCACAAAAAATGGCCAGGACAGGCTTGGTGAGCTTGCGGGCAAATATGGTTATGTTCTTAAAGACATAAATGTGTCGCGGCCATATCACACAGTTTTTATGGAGGAATACAACCGAATGCTACTGCCGTATATTGACAGGCTTGGGTTTTCGAGACCGCTGTGTCCTGTGCTGTTAAACCACTATAAAGCGGCCACTGTGGACGAGGATGTGCTGCGGGAAGAAGCCAAAATACAGATGATAAAGCCGGTGTTTTGGTATGATGGTGTGATAAATGCTGCGGAAAGCGTTGATGTTTTTGTAGTTATAGACCCAAGTGAGACGCAACTGAAAATAATACGGCGGATAACGGACAAAAAGGTACATAATGTGTCAAACATGAATGCTGTGAAAATGATAGAAAAGAAAGGGCTGTAAAAAATGGATAGTAATGAAAAAAAGATTGCCCTGGTGACGGGCGGTTCCAGAGGCATTGGTGCCGCCATAGCGCTGGAAATATCTAAGAATTATCATGTAATTATTAATTACAACAGCAATGGAGAAAAAGCCCAGGAGCTGGCAAACCGTATAATTGAGATGGGCGGCAGTGCGGAGATTATAAGGGCCGATGTGTCCAAAGAAGAAGAAGTGACGGCAATGTTCCGCCATATCAAGAATACCTACAAAAACCTGCACTTGCTGGTAAACAACGCAGGTATTACGGCGGATGGTTATGTGATGACCATGAGCCTGGAAACATGGAACAAGGTAATTAACACCAACCTTACGTCGGTGTTTTTGTGCACGCGTGAAGCCCTAAAAATTATGTACAATGCCAAGACCAAGGGCAAAATAATTAATATGGCATCTGTAAGCGGCGTGATGGGACATGGTGGCCAGGCAAATTACAGCGCGGCAAAGGGCGGCGTTGTGGCCTTAACAAAAAGCATTGCCAAGGAAGTGTCAGATTATGGCATAACCGTAAATGCCATTGCCCCGGGCTTTATTGAGACTGACATGGTAAAAAAAGTACCAAAAGCCACGGTGGATAATGTTATAAACAGCATACCCATAAAGCGGGTTGGCAAAGCGGAGGAAGTAGCCAAATTTGCCGCCTATCTGGCCGGAGATGATGCGGGATATTTTACCGGCAAGGTGTTTACAATTGACGGCGGTATGATTATATAATGCTATTTCTTTTTAATCATAGACATATTTTGCACGAGACGCGAATGTGAGCATAACAGCCGCACGTATTTTGTGCGGCGAACTTGCGAACGTTTATAAGCGGCTAGCAAAATATGTCAACCCTGGACAAGAAATAGTATAAATACATAATATATATTTTTTAAGGAGGCACCATTAACCATGAGTGTAAAAGAACAAATTAACCAAAGAGACCAACTGTGCCAGTCTATCAGAGAGATTATTGTAGACAGGCTTATGCTTGATATACCCGCCGACTTTATCAGCAACGACCAACCCCTTGTTGGTCGCGGCTTGGAGCTGGATTCTATAGACAGCCTGGAAATATCCGTTGCCGTTAATATGGAAATGGACGTTACCATAACAGACGAAGACAGCGCAACCATTTTTAGCTCTGTAAACTGCCTGGCGGACTTTATTGAAAAAGCGCGCAGGGAGGCGGCGGACCAATGAGCCAATATAATCACCAGTGGATAAAAAACAAACTGCCCCACCGCTGGCCTTTTTTGCATGTGGATAGGGTGACAAAAATAGGCAAACAAAGCATAGAGGGGTATAAAAACGTATCTGCGTCCGAATCTGCATTCGTAGGGCATTTTGCCGAAATATCCATACTGCCCGGTGTGCTTATTGTAGAAGCCCTGGCCCAGCTTAGCGGCATGTTTTTGCTTTCCGAAGAACCTGAAGGAGACGGGGCGGAGCTGGCATCAAAAATAGGACTGCTTACCAGCATACGCAGTTTTAAATTTATAAGAATTGTAGAACCGGGAGACCAGCTGGTTTTAAAATCCATACTTAAAGGCAGCAATGGGGACTGCTATATTTTTGCTGTTTCGGCCTATGTTGATGGCCATCAGGTGGCTGTGGGCGAATTACAGCTATTTTTACAGCAAAAGGAGGCGGTTGTTTAGTGTCCGAAGGAATAACCTTCCGGCTTTTTGAAGATGCTGACGCCGGGCAAGTTGCGGATCTTTTAAACAGAAACCGTTTTTACGCCGCCAGACACAAACACATCACAGCAGAGGATTATTTGCATATACAGCGTGGCCGCGGTGTATTGTTTTCTGTTATCGCCGTAAAAAAAGACCAAGTTATTGGCCTGGCCGGTGCTTATTTTACAGCCAACCAGCAGGTTGTGGGAGCCAACTGCATATTTATTGGCACTTTTTTGGTGGATATGCATTCTCGCCTATCGTATTCTGTGGTAATGGGGCTGTACGAAAAGCTTTTTAGAGAGCTGCTTAAGCGGGGCTACAAAGAGATACTGTCAGTTGTGGTGCCATCCAATACTCAGTCTTATTTTCTTATGTTAAAATATGGGTTCGAGCTTTTGGACGGAAAAGCAAACGACCTTGGGCGTTGGGTGTTGCACAATTATTCCCCCGCGCTTTTGCGTTTTGCCGATAAAGAAGGCATGGAAATTGACGTTGCTGAGTTTTTTTCCAATCTGCCGGTGGTAAACAAAAAAGTAGCGCTGGAGGCAAAGGGCAAAGAGATTTTTGGCGGGCGGTGTATCGAATGTGACTATAAATACCAAGGCAAAAATGTTGTTTTGCTGTTCGATATTGTTAATTACAAAATAGACGGTGTGCGGTCTTTGGGTGGTTATAAAATCTATCCGGGTTTTGAGGCTACAGGCAGATATGTGGCAGAAAATTTGGGCAAGAAGCACATTGATTTTCCGATACATATGGTTATGGAGCCTGGGTGTGGCGTGGATGATGTGCGTTATGACATATCGTTATCACCAGGCCAGACCCAGGTGATAGACTGCGGGCCGAATGTGGCGGAGCTTAAAATAAGCTTTTCCGGCGTGTGGCACAGGTTTTTTCCAAACCAACTGGAAAAACGGCAAAAACCCAAGGAGCAAATACGGTATGACCATGGGCAGTTTGCGGTATTGGTGGATCCCGACAGCGGCTTTTTGAATATAATTAGGGCCGAGGATGAGGCGGCACTTGCAAAAATATTGTGGCCGTGTGTGACTGTGCCGTATTTGGAAGGGGCGCTGGCTCCCCGTATAAAGGATTTGCAAATACAAAAGCAGGACGGCGCAATAAGCATAACCGAAAAAACGGATGCATACCAAATGACACGCCTGTGTAAGGTGCACGGGGATAAAATAACTATCACAACCACGTTAAAATGCAGTGGGGACGGGGATGATGTTGCGCCCATATCCCAGGTTTATGCGGAAAAAGGGCTGGATGGGTATGCTTTGAAGTTTGGCGATGCCGAAGAGGCTTTTGAGTGGTCTGAGACAAAACACGATGGTTATGAATATGCCGATTATGCCTTTTGGGATGCGGATCCGGAGCGTTTTGGGGGCCGTGATATTAATGGGATATCCCTGATGCAGCAAACGTCCGTTATTGGCATTGTGCCGGATAAAAAGTGCAAACCTGTCATAAATGCCCCAATGTTTACATTTTTTTTGGATTTTGACCGGAATAGGGTAACAGAGGAACAAATTATAGAGGAAATGGAAGTACATTGCAGAGTGGAGGAGATATAATGTTAAATCAAATAGACCATCTGTTTGGTGGTTTTTCGGAAGTTAAAGAAGTGCGTGGCAACCAGGTGGTTGCGGTGGCAAATGACAGACAGGTGGATTATGCCAGCATAAGAGAAAGCGTGGGCATTTTGCCAATGACGTTTACGGCGTATTATAAAATAACCGGCGATGAGGCAGAGGAAGCACTGGATAATCTGCTGACAAAAAGCGTGCAATATCTTAATTACGGCCAAAACAGGCTGTGTTATTTTCTTAAAGAAAGTGGAGAAGTTGCCGCATATGTCACCATATATAAAAATGACGAGAGCTTTATTATCGAGACCTTTGGCTGGGACACCCAGGCCGTTGAAGGTGCGCTAAAAAAAGGCAATGTGACATACGAAAAGCTGGACTACAGCTGTATTTTGCTGGAAGGTCTGAAAACAATTGAGTTTATTACCGACGAAATGGATATGACTGTGGATTATTTTGTGTATCAAGGCCACCAAGATGTGAAGTGCTTTGGCAAGGACATTATGGTTGCCCGCACGGGATATACCGGCGAATTTGGCTATAAGCTTATTGGCCCGGCGGATTATATTCTGCATATATGGGGCAATATTTTGCCGGCGCACAAGGATAAGGTTGTGGGTTATGATGCCTTTGAAATGTGCCAGTACGAAGTAAAACAGCCATTTTGGGAGCTGCCGTATCTTGCTCTGTCCAAAAACGTCTTTGAAGTGGACTATCAATGGATGGTGGACTTTAAAAAAGACACAGATTATGTGGGCAAAGACGAGCTGTTTAACACAAAATTTGCCGAGGCGTCTAAGAGGCTTATTGGGGCCTTTGGTGCGGCGGATGTGGCTATTGGCACCGATGTGGTGCTGGAAGGCGAGACAATAGGCCGGGTGGTGGAATGCAGGCTGTCCTATGGGCTGCAAAAATACATTGTGATGCTGTTTGTTGATAAAAAATACGCCCATGCAAACATTGTTATGGAAGCAGGAGGCCAACAGCTGCAAACGGTGTCTGCCCCATATGTATTCCCCGCAAGCTGGTACGCAAGGAGATGATGACAATGAAAAATGACCGCATTGTTATAACGGGTATGGGGGTTGTGGCCTGTAACGGGCGCGACCCTGACGAACTTACAAAAAACGTAAATGCCAATATAAGCGGCATTAAAGAATGCACCCGCCATGATATGTCTGGGCTTAAAAGCCAGCTGGCGGGGCAGATAGATTACGACAGGCTGTATGAGGTTTTGCCTAATGAGGACGATGTGGAAAAAACCATATATCTGGCGTATTATGCAGCGCAGCAAGCTATAGCGGAAGCGGGCATAGATTTTGCTGCCGAGGGCAAAAACGTGGCTATTGTGCTGGGTAGTCTTTTTGGTGGCTTTAACACATCGGTATATGTGCACGAGGAGTTTTTAAAAGACTCTAAATTGACGGATATAGATATTAGCACCTTTGAGTACTTCAGCCCATGCAGCATACCCAGCTATTTGTCAAAAAAGTTCGGCATAAAGGGCGCAAAAATTGTGGTAAGCAATGCATGTGCATCCGGCGGCAGTGCCGTGGGCATGGCATATGACCTTATACGCAGCGGTCTGGCGGATATGGCCATTGCCGGCGGGGCGGACGAGCTTAACCGCCTGTCATTGGCCGGGTTTAACAGTCTGGGGGCCTTAAACCCCAACAACTGCACGCCATATACCAATAGCGTTGGCATAAACATTGGCGAAGGTGCCGGGGTTTTTGTGCTGGAAAAGCTGTCGGATGCCCAAGAGCGCGGAGCCAAGCCTCAGGTTGAAATTGTGGGGTATGAGTTAAGCAGCGACGCTTTTCACATTACCTCGCCGGATCCTAATGGTGATGGGGCATACCGCACCATGAAGGCCGTGCTGGAGCGTAACAATATAACCGTGGACGAAGTATCATATGTAAACGGCCACGGCACCGGCACCAATGGCAACGATTCTTCCGAAACAAAATCTGTAAAGCGGCTGTTTGCCGACAGCGGTATAGATGGCAAACTTATAAGCAACAAGGGTGTTGTGGGACATTGTATGGGTGCTGCTGGGGCGGTGGAGCTTTTTGTGGCGGCCAGGTCTGTTGTGGACGGCATGATACCGCCCACGTACCATGGCGAAAAGCAAAAAGAGCTGGCGGGCATAGAAATTGTTAAAGAAGCCACGCCGGACCCATGTTCCTTTGTGCTGTCCAATTCCTTTGCTTTTGGCGGCAACAATATAACCGTGGGCATATCCGCCCCGGGGCATTTTGATGCCGGACAATTGGACAATGAGATGCTGGATGATGATGTGGTAATTACCGGCATTGGCTGTGTGGGTAACAAACATACGTCTTTTGAGGAATATATAGCCCTGCTGGCAAAGGGCGACACGGAATTTTTGGCTAATGAGGAATATCAAGGCAAATATGCATCCGTATACCACGGCATGGTGCCGGAGTACGACTATCGCCGCTATATGTCGCCGGATTTTTTCAGAAAAACCGACCTTATAAGCAAGTTTTCACTTGTGTCATCCGTGGGCGCCATGAAAGATGCTGATTTAAAAGTAACACGGGCCAACGAAGACCGCATTGGTCTTGTGTACGGCACGGGTACGGGGCCTATATCCACCATAGAAAAACTTAACCTGGACATTGTGCAAAAAGGTCTGCCGGGAATGAACGCCTTTTTCTTCCCCAACAGCGTGTGCAATGCTGCGCCGGGATATATAACCATGAACAGCCGCATAAAAGGCACCACCATTACCATAAACTGCGGCGGGGCTACATTTGCATCCAGCGTGCTGTATGCCAAAATGATTTTGCAGCAAAACAAGGCGGATTATGTGATTGTTACAGTGGCGGATGATTACAACGAGATATATCACGCCGCGTATGACCGCATAGGTCATTTGCACAAGACCAGCCGTATTGAAGAATTTTTTGGCCAGCAAAACACCACGATACTATCGCCGGGCAGTGTGTCTGTTATGATGGAGCGCAAGCAAACAGCCGCCGAGCGTGGAGCAAAGGTGTACGCCAAGGTTTTGGGCGGTGTGCTGACGGGCAGCCGCTCCGGCGAAAAAAATGCGGCATATACGGCCAATGCTATGTATGAGACTTACGAAGCCACCCTAGCGGCGGTTAATTTGACAGAAAGTGATATTGACGTGTATTTTTCTGCCAATGCAGGGCGGCGTTCTACAGATGCCATGGAAAAGCAGGGCGTTATAGACAGGCTGGATAAAACCATTGTCTCCTCCGCCCGCCAGTTTAGCGGCACAAATGCCGCGTTGGTGCCGGCCTATTCTGCCCTTTCTGCTGTTGCAGCCTTTTCCGGTGCGCCGGTATATGATATTTTAAATGGCGGTGTGGCTCAAAACGATCGGATAAATAACGTGATGATAGCGTCCCATGCCTTTGATGAGACTTTTAGCAATCTCGTTATATGCAGGGCCTAGTTCCTATAAAGGAGTTGTTGCGTTATGTCGGTTTTAAAAACCGTGGATGTATTAAAATCTTACCAAGGAAATATGGTTTTGCATGGCGTTAGCCTGACTGTGGAAGAAAAAGAAATATACGGCCTGCTAGGCCCCAATGGGGCAGGCAAAAGCACATTTCTTAATATTATTGTAAACCTTATTACAGATTATGCGGGATTTGTGGAGCTTTTTGGCCGTGATGCCAGCAAAGAAAGCTTAAACAACATCGGTTTTGTCCCGCAGGATTTGGCTATATACGAAGATTTAAGCGCCCAACAAAATGTTAGGTTTTTTGGCAGTTTGTATAAGCTAAAGGGTGACGAGCTGGAAAAAAGATGCGAAGAAGCCCTTAAAATGGTGGGTTTGTGGGAACACCGCAAAAGAAAACCCGCGGAGTTTTCCGGCGGCATGAAGCGCAGGCTTAATATTGCCTGTTCTATCGTACACAACCCGCGGCTTATTATTTTGGACGAGCCTACCGTGGGTATAGACCCCCAAAGCAGAAATTACATACTGGAATCTATAAAAACCCTAAACAACCAGGGCGCCGCCATTATATACACCAGCCACTATATGGAAGAAGTTGAGGCTATTTGCAGCAAGGTGGCCATAATTGACGCCGGGCGCATTGTGGAAAATGGGACCATATCACGCATAAAAGAAAAGCACCAAAAAAACAATTGCTATGAATGTGTGCTGGAAAGGGGAAAGAGTGTGCACGACATCTTCCCCGAAGAACTTATTGCCGACATTGCCGTTACAGACAGCAAAACCGTGGTTAATTTTACCCGAGATTTTGCCCTAATAGAAGACGTAATGGCCTTGGTGACGGACAAAAAGGCTCTGGTAAGCATAGGCAAGCATCGCCCTAATTTAGAGGATATATTCTTGACCATCACCGGCAAGGCTTTAAGGGATGGTGATAGCTGATGCTGCGGCTTATCCGTATTAGCTTTTCATTAAGCATAAGAGAGGTGCGCAACATTGCCTTTATGCTTATTTTACCCTTGTTGCTTACGCTTATTTTGGGCATTGCCCTGGCAACGGTCTTTGACAGCGAAAACGACAATGCCATGGCGGCGTCTGTATGGTTTTATTATATAGAGGATTCTGACAGCGGAGACAGGTTGCGGGATTTTTTAGAGGAGTATCACCACAGGCTTAATATGGTGATGACCCACGAAGCCGACAGAGACACAGCCATAGATGGGGTGTCGCGCCGTGACGCGGATGCGTATTTAATTTACGCGGATGGGGTTATAACCATCTATCAAAACGAGCACGCGTCACAATCTACCCGCTGGCTAGAGATAGTTTTTGGAAACTATATGATGCGGGTGGGGATAATTGACGAAATAGTGGAATACAGCGCAAACATTGACCTTTTGCTGTTTATACGGGATATGGGCATGGATTTGGGCAGCTATGTAGAACTGCTGCAAATAGAAACCATACGCCAGCCCGATGCCATAGGATATTACGCAATTGCCATGATAACCCTTACAAGTGTATATTCCATGGTGGTACTCATTTTATCCCTTAGTGCCGAAAGGCGACGGGGCACCATGAAAAGATATTTGCTGGCGGGCAAGACGTTGTTTTCCTTTCTTTTCAGTAAGTCTGTAAGCATCACTCTAACCCTGCTGTCAAAACTGACCTTTATCATGCTGTTTAATACCTTTGTGTATAGGGTAGAATTTGGCGGCTTTGGCACATGGGTTACTGTCCTTGTGGTTACGGTGGTTTTTACCTTTGCCGTTACCCAGTTTGCGTCAATACTGTGCCTTGTTTTCAAAAACCTTACCGCTCTTGTTGTGGCAGTTAATGTGGCATTTATACCGACTGTGTTGTTTTTAGGCGGGGCATATTTGGGATATCACATGCTTATTGACATGGGCATGGGTGATATCATCGTGTTTTCGCCGGTATATCATTTAAACAGAGGATTTTTTGACGCCATATACCTAAACAGTCATGACTATATCAGGCAGTTTACGTTGATTGTGGCCGCCGCCGCCGCATTTATAGTGGCTGTTAACTTCATTTTATCGAAATGGAGGGGAAATTCGTGGGTACAATAATCATTTGCAAAAGGATAATGCAGCAGGCCTACAGAAACAGGATTTTGTTTATTTTGGCCCTGGTGCCTATTGTGGCCTTTGGCATAACCGTGCTAATTTCTCTTCCCGGCAACCGCATTATTACCATTGGCATTATTGACGAAGACCAAACCCCGCTGTCTGCGGCTTTTGTGCAGATGATTGACCAAAGCGACTCTTTTAGACTGCGCACGGCCATTGGGGATGTATATGAAATGCTGGAGGCCATGCGCAACCAAGATATTTCCATAGGTATGAGGATTAACGCCGGTTTTTATGAAAATTTAGATCAAGCGGGCTCTGTGGAGTTGTTTCAGACCCACGACATACAGACCTTTGTGCTGGTAGAGCTGTATCTTAACAGCAGCATAGACAATCTTATTTTGCTTAAAATGGCAACGGCGGACGAAGCCGAGCTTACTGCAGAGCTTATGCGCCACATTGCCGCCGAAACAGTGCTTATTACCGAACTAGAAAACGAAAGAGCCCGCGGGGTGTTTTCGGCCACGGCATTTGGTTTTTTGATGATGTTTATGCTGTTGGTGTCTGTGTTGTCATCAAAACTTATCGCCGACGACCGCTTTACCCTTACCATTCGACGCATTTTTTTGGCCCCGGTGCCTAAGTTGTCATATGTTATGGCTGCCTTTTTATCCAACTTTATTTTTCAGCTGATACAGATTGTAATTATCATAATCATCAGCATGGCGGTGGGTTTTGTGTTTTCTGTGCCTATGTACGCCTTGGCGGTGCTGTTTGTTGTTTTTTCGGTTTTTGCCGGCTTCTTTGGGCTATGGATAGGTTTTGTGTCCAAAAACGTCAACCAAATGATTATAACATCCCAGATGTTTATATTGCCGGGCACGTTGTTAAGCGGTACGTTCTTTCCGTTTAACATTATGCCCGAATGGCTGCAAAGGGTTGCGTATATCTTTCCGCAGACATGGGTAACACAGGCCACATATATCTTTGACGGCAGCTTTTTAACCCCGTATTTTGCGGGTATGTTGGGGTATTACATACTGCTTTGCGGGGCTGTTGTCATGTATTTGTTGTGGATATTTAAAAAGAAAAAGGTCGCAAGTTTTTACTAAAAAAACACCGTACATGTGGGTTTCGTTATCCGCTTGTATAATAGACCTGTTCGTAAACTGCTTCACACAATTTTTTTCGCTTAATGCTATCGCAATGCAAAGAGCAAAGAACGCGTTGCTGTTGCTCCAACATTTTTGCTTCGCAAAAATGACGCTCAAAAATTGGTTAAGCAAGGTTTACGAACAGATCTAATACATATGTAACGAGAGGGGTAAGTGAACATGCAAATTGAAAAAATCCGCGCCCTTGCGGCACTTATGAACGAAACGGGACTGCAAGAGCTGCATCTGGAAGAAGAGGGGAGCAAGATTGCCTTAAAACGCCCGCAAATGGGCGCAAGCACAGATATTGCTGCCCAAAGCGCAATGGCACAAATAGCCAGCACAACGTTGGAAGCACCTGCCGCGCCAATATTAGATACAAGCGGCACAACAGTGGTGTCGCCAATGGTGGGTGTGTTTTATTCATCACCGTCCTCCAGCGAACCTCCTTTTGTCAGTGTGGGCAAGGCTGTAAAGGCCGGAGATGTGCTATGCATCATAGAGGCCATGAAGCTGATGAACGAAATTACGGCTGAAACCGACGGCATTATCACCGAAATCTTCCCTCACAACGGCCAAATGGTGGAATATGACCAGCCGCTGTTTAAGATGGGGAGGGGAGTGTAAATGTTCTCCAAACTGCTTATTGCAAACCGCGGGGAAATTGCGGTGCGCGTTATACGTGCCTGTAAAGAAATGGGCATTGCCACGGTGGCTGTGTATTCCAAAGCGGACGAAGATGCTCTGCATGTGTCTTTGGCGGACCAAAGCGTGTGTATTGGCGGACCATATGCCAAGGATAGCTATCTTAACGCATCGCGCATTATTTCCGCCGCGCTGGCTACCGGTGCCCAGGCCATACATCCCGGATACGGCTTTTTATCAGAAAATGCCGAATTTGCCAATCTGTGCAAAGAACACGGGCTGGTTTTTGTGGGCCCAAACCCGGATGTTATAGACCAAATGGGCGACAAAGACAAAGCACGGGCCATTATGGAAAAAGCCGGTGTGCCTGTTATACCCGGCAGCGGCATTTTGGCAGACATAGACGAAGCAAAGGCCGAGGGCCAGCGCATTGGCTACCCATTGCTTATAAAAGCCCGCGCTGGCGGCGGCGGCAAAGGCATACGCCTTGTGTCTGATGCAGACAGCCTGCCCGGTGCATATTCTGCCGCTATAGAAGAAGCCAAACAGGCCTTTGGTGACGGTGGCCTGTATATGGAAAAATACCTGACCCGTGTAAAACACGTAGAGGTGCAGGTTATAGCTGACGAACACGGCAATGTGGTGGCCCTGGGGGAAAGGGAATGCTCTGTACAGCGCAACAATCAAAAACTTGTGGAAGAGGCCCCTTCGGTAGCACTTACGCCTGCCGTGCGCAAAAAAATGTTTGACACCGCCATTATGGCGGCAAAATATGTGGGATATGCCAACGCCGGCACAATAGAGTTTTTGCTGGAAGGCGAAAATTTTTACTTTATGGAGATGAACACCCGCCTGCAAGTGGAGCATCCCGTGACCGAAATGGTGACAGGGGTGGACATTGTAAAATGGCAGATACGCATTGCCGATGGCATACCCCTTGGTTTTACCCAAGATGATGTGGCCTTGGCGGGCGCATCAATAGAATGCCGCATAAACGCCGCAAGCACCGGCGTGGTTAAGTTTTTCCATGCTCCCGGCGGCCCTAATGTTAGGTTCGACACGGCCCTGTATCAGGGTTATATCGTGCCGCCTTATTACGATTCTATGCTGGGCAAGCTTATTGTACACGCCTCAACCCGGGAAGATGCCATACGCAAGATGCTGGCGGCTTTGTCGGAGCTGGCTATTGACGGTGTTGCCTGTAATATTGACGAGCAAATTATGATTATAGACAGCTGGGCTTTTCGCTCCGGACAATATTACACCGATTTGAAAGTAGATGAAATGGGCGAGCAGGTGATATAAAGTGAAAATAGACGGATTGTTTAGAAAAACCAGAAATATACCGGAAGACGGTGGGCGCACGGATATGCCGGTTGCTCAATGCCCGATAAACACCCACCCCTGTCCAAAGTGCTCTTTTTCCAACCTGCATGGAGATTTGGCCGGACGTTTTTACGTATGTGTCTGTGGCCATCATTTCCGTATGGGCGCACGGCAGCGTATAGAATTTATAACCGACCCCGGCACCTTTGAGGAAGTGGACGCCGCTATGGAAAGCAGCGATGTGCTGACCTTTCCCGGCTATGCAGAGAAGCTCAACCAAGCGCAAAAGGCTTCCGGCGAAAAAGAAGCCGTTGTTACAGGCCGCGGGCAAATATGCGGCCATGGGGTGATGCTGTTTGTTATGGATTCAAATTTTATGATGGGCAGCATGGGTACTGTCGTGGGCGAAAAAATAACCCGCACATTTGAAATTGCAACGCAGGAAATGCTGCCTGTGGTTGGTTATACTGTGTCCGGTGGTGCCAGAATGCAGGAGGGCATACTGTCCCTTATGCAAATGGCAAAGGTGTCCGGGGCGGTTAAACGCCACAGTGATGCGGGCTTGCTTTATCTCACGATACTTACAGACCCCACAACAGGCGGCGTTACGGCAAGTTTTGCCATGCAGGGGGACATTATTTTGGCGGAGCCGGGAGCATTGATAGGCTTTGCCGGGCCAAAGGTTATTGAACAAACCATTGGCGAAAAATTGCCTGATGGTTTCCAAAGGGCGGAATTTTTGCTGGGCCATGGTTTTGTGGACAAACTTTCGGCCCGCAATGTGCAAAAGGCGCAAATTTGCAATCTTTTGAGCTTGCACAGCGGGAGGTGCCAAACATGAGCACAGCATACGAGCATGTAAAAGCCGCCAGGGCCAAGGACAGGCCTACCGGCGTGCATTTTATTAATACTGTTGTTACAGATTTTGTAGAATTGCACGGCGACAGGCGTTTTGCCGACGATGCCGCTGTGGTAGGCGGAATAGGCCGCCTAAAAGATATGCCTGTGACGGTTATTGCCCTGGAAAAAGGGCAGGATATAAAAGACAAACTGCGCCGCAACTTTGGTGCCGCCAATCCGGAAGGATACCGCAAGGCCCTACGCCTTATGAAACAGGCCGAAAAATTTGGCCGCCCCGTCATTTGCTTTGTTGACACTGCCGGTGCTTTTCCTGGTGTGGGCGCCGAAGAACGTGGCCAGGGACAGGCCATTGCGGAAAATCTTCTTGAGATGATGACATTAAAAGTGCCCACCATATCCATAATTATCGGCGAAGGGGGCAGCGGCGGTGCAATAGCCCTGGCCGCTGCCGACCGGGTGTGGATGATGGAGCGGGCCATATATTCTGTCATATCCCCGGAGGGCTGCGCCAGTATTTTGTGGAAAGACGCGGGCAAAGCCGCCGAGGCCGCCGAATCCCTACGCCTTACATCAGAAGACATGCACAGGCTTGGTGTTGTGGAGCGGGTTATTGCCGAAGGTGAAACGGCCATGGCCGAGCTTAAAGATGATTTGTACGGGGCCGTTAGTGAACTGTTGGCCCTTGATGTGGATGCCAGGCTGGATGCCAGATATCAGCGATTTAGAAAGTTTGGGGAAAATTTATAAATTTTTTGCATGACGTGAATATTATTTTGTAGGGGCGGATTCCATATCCGCCCGAAAATATTTAATTCAAACCGGAGAACCCACACATGAGCCAAAATAAACTATCCCTGCGCGACATATGCCTCGTTGGCATTTTTGTCGCCAAAATTGTGGCAATATCTCAACTTGCCATACCCTTGGCTGGTGGTGTGCCTATCACCTTGCAAACCTTTGTCATCCCCTTTACAGGGGCTGTGTTGGGGGCAAAAAGGGGGGGCGCTTGCAGCACTTATTTATGTATTGCTTGGGGCCGCTGGGTTGCCGGTGTTCGCGCATTTTCAAGGCGGTTTGCACGTGATATTAGGGCCAACAGGAGGCTACATTTTGTCATACCCCCTTATGGCCTTTATTGCTGGTTTTTTTGCTGACAAAAATAACAGGCCTCTGCTTGCGCTGGGCCTATTTTTTGGCTTTGCGGTTTGCTTGGCTATTGGCATGTTGCAATTTGCTCTCATCCTTGGTCATGACCTGCAAACCGCATTTCTTCTGGCCGTGGCTCCGTTTATTCCGGTAGAAGCACTAAAAATGGCCGCGGTGTTTATAACAGCCCCAATTATACGGAACCTATACAACACAAGGAGATAGCGCATGGCGGATATACTATCAACAGATCTTATAGCTCCATTTATCCCGCCTGGTGCCCTGTGTTCACGGCTAATTGTGCTGGACCAGGTGGATTCCACAAACACACACCTAAAGCGGCTGGCCACAGAGGGGGCCGAACACGGCACAATTGTGGTGGTCGACAGTCAAACAGCCGGCCGAGGCCGCGCGGACCGCAGCTTTCATTCGCCGGCGGGCCGTGGTGTGTATTTTAGCATACTTTTTCGTCCGGATGTGGAGCTTGCCGGGGTCACGGCCATTACGGCTTTTTCCGCGGTGGCTGTATGCCGGGCAATTGAAGCGGCCTGTGGCATCGCGCCTCAAATTAAGTGGGTTAATGATCTTGTAATAGACGACAAGAAACTTTGTGGGATACTTACGGAATCAAGCGTGAGCAATAGCGGCAGATATTATATTATTGGCGTCGGGATAAATGTCCATCATGGCCCGACAGATTTTCCGGAAGAACTGCAAGGCACAGCCACGTCCCTGGCTATGCACACAACTTGCCCAATCCAACGAGCCAGACTTATCGCGGAGCTTATCGGCGCATTTTCCAATATGTATCAGGCGTTACTTACGAACCCGGCCCCATATATAGCGTGCTACAAAGAGCTTTCCGCCTGTATCGGCCGCAATATTTATGTATATCAAAATAACCTGCGCCGTGCCGCCCATGCCCTTGGCATTAATGATGATTGCGGCCTGCATGTGCGTTACGAGGATGGCACGGAAGAGATGCTGCAATACGGCGAAACCTCTATCCGAAAGACATAGTCGTCTAACTTTTACTTTCACAACAAAACAGCCGCCATATGGCCGGATGACTCTTCAATGAGCCTTTGCCGGTATGTGGCGGCTGTATGCTTTTATTTACTGCTTTTTGCTTTTCTATGGGGCATCTATTTTGCTTGCCGCTTGTTGCTTTATAACAACTTTTCGCGCCTAACATCATCTACCGCCACATAGTTTTTGTTCTTTTTTATTGTTTTTTATTATTTTTATCTAATATTTGCCCGTGTCCACACCTCATTACCTGCCTCATTCACATAAAAGTCATGTGTTATGGAAGCTTCCATGATGTCATAGAAGGCCCAATGAGCGGCAGATGTGTCGGTGAAGATCACCGCGCTACCTATAATTGC
>WQVZ01000041.1 GCA_009785595.1 Defluviitaleaceae bacterium
CGGGTAGAGGTACCCATAAAGGAATATACAAAAAACCCCAGAAAATATGTGGCTGTACCTGCTTTTGCCGCGGTTTTGCGCCGTGGTGTAGAGGTGCGCACCAACAAGCTGAAAGAATATGCCGACCAAACGCCGCTGAATTACATAGAGAAGGGCGGACGGATAGGTGTTATCGCCTCCGGCAAATGCGTTGAATTTGCCAAAGAGATTTTTGGCAATACGGCCACGTATCTAAAGCTAGGCTTTACCCACCCATTGCCGGACAGGCTGTTGGATGAATTTTATAAGCAAATCGACGCCGAAAAGGTATACATAATTGAAGAAAACGACCCATATCTGGAGCATTGGGTGCAGCGGCGTAGCTATAAATGCATTGGCAAGCCCACCATACCACCTTATGGGGAGCTTACCCCGGACGTGCTGCGCGCGGCCATATTTGGCGAAACCCTGCCTACCCTTGATGTTGCGGAAGATATGGTTGTGCCACGCCCACCGGTGTTTTGCTCCGGCTGTCCCCACCGCGGATTTTTCTATGAGCTGGCAAAGCGCAAAAATACTGTAATTGCCGGTGACATAGGCTGCTATACCCTTGGATTTATTGAGCCTTACAACGCCATCGACTATGTAATATGTATGTCCAGCGCATTTTCCGCCGGCCACGGCACCCAAATTGCCTTTGACAAGGCCGGCCGGGACACCCGTGTTGTTGGTGTGATGGGCGATTCCACGTTTTTCCACATGGGCCTAAACGGCTTGATAGAGGTGCTGTACAACGGCAGCAAGGTTATTTGCGTTATCCTAGACAACCGCATAACCGGCATGACCGGCGGCCAGGAGCATCCCGGCACCGGCAGTAATGTATACGGCGACCCGGCCCACGAAATGGACATAGAAGCCGTGTGCCGCGCCCTTGGTGCCAAAAATGTGGCCGTCATCAACCCCAACGACCTGACCCAGGTGAAAAACGCCCTGGATGATGCCTATGCCAAGGACGAGCCATCCGTAATTATCACTCGTTGGCCCTGTGTGCTAAAACCCATGGGCGAAAAGGACTATAAGGAATTTGGCCACGATGTGTTTAAAACCAAATATGCCGTCGTGGATGAGAAATGTATAGGATGCAAGGCCTGCACTCGCGTGGGCTGCCCGTCCATATCTATGTACGAAAGCGAAGGAGCCAACAAACTTAACCAACTGGCTAAAATAGACCCCACATGCGTGGGTTGTGCCGTGTGTGCCCAGGTTTGTCCGACGAGGGCGATACAGCAGAAGTAGGTGGGGCGCCATGGAAGATAAAAAGCGTAAGCGAAGCATAATAAACATTCTGATTCTTATTGTGGTTTTACCACCTGCGGTATATGCCTTGATTCAGCTAAGTAACCGTTGGAGTAGTGAGGATGACGAAGTGGTGTATATTACTATACGCGAGATAAGTTACAGCACGTCTTTGACGGAGCTTGACCTAAGCAATCTGGAGCTGCGAAATGAAGATATTGTGCCGTTGCGGTATATGGTTAATTTAACCGGCCTGAGGTTGATTGACAACCAAATCAGCGATATAACACCCCTAGCGGGACTTACGAATTTGGAAATATTGGCGTTGTGGAGCGACCAAATCAGAGACATATCACCCCTTGCCGAACTTACGAATTTGATAAGTTTATCGTTGCTTGACAACCAAATCAGCGATATATCACCACTTGCTGGACTCACAAATTTGGAAGTATTGGCGCTATGTAGCAACAAAATAGCTGATATAACGCCACTGGCCGGACTCACAAACTTGGAAGTGTTAATGTTGCAAAACAATCAAATCAGCGACATAACATCGTTAGTGAGCCTTATGAATTTGACCCAATTATGGTTGGAAGGCAACCAAATTGTAGGTTGGTCGCCTGTTGACCATGTGCCAGCAGTGTTTGGCAGGCCATGATATGATATCGCTGGATCTACTAGGCTCACTGTGTTCACTAAGGAAATCAGATTGCTTTGGGCGCGAAAGTTACGATAATACAATTGCCATCGCCATAGCAATGACAATCGGAGCGCACGTCATTGCGAGGGCAAGGGTGCTTGATAAGCCGTGCAGCACGTGCCCGAAGCAATCCGGTGATGACATGTAGGGCGCGCGTTGTGCATCTGCGAATATATCGAATCAAGCCCGGCATGACGATGTTGCGTCGTAGGGGCGACCTGCGGTTGCCCACAGGCGGCGAAACGCCGCCCCTACGAGTGCCAACATTTAATCAGATGGTCAATATCGTCATGCCAGTATTTGCAAAAAACAATTAATTTAGGAGGACAAAATATTATGACAAAATCCATATTATTAGTAGGCGTTGGCGGCCAGGGCACCATTTTGGCCGGAAAAATCCTTACGTCGGGGCTTTTGACCAAGGGATATGATGTGAAAATGAGCGAGATACACGGCATGAGCCAGCGGGGTGGTTCGGTGTCTACCCATGTGCGCTATGGGGATGTGGTGCATTCTGCTGTTATTGAAAAAGGTGGGGCCGATGTGCTTATATCTTTTGAGCAAATGGAGGCCATGCGCTGGCTGGCATACCTTAAACCCGGCGGACGGGCCGTGGTTAACAGCCAGGTTATTTTGCCCCAAAGTGTGCTGACGGGGCAAAAGACCTACCCACAGGGCATTGTGGAAAATATTGCCGCCAAGGTAGAGGCCACAGTGCTGGACGCCACGGGCGAGGCTGCCAAGGTGGGCAACCCACGCGGGCAAAACATACTGCTGGTGGGTGCAGCCGTGAAGCTGCTAGGCCTGGAGGACATTGACTGGCACGGCGTAATAGCCCAAAATGTGCGGCCGCAATTTGTGGAGATGAACCAAAAAGCCTTTGACAAAGGGTTGGAATTGGTATGAAAATAACCAAAGTTACCAGCCGCAACATAATGTTTGGCACGCCGGAATGTGAAGGTGCCGATGTGAACATGGCTGTTATATTGGGCACAAAACACAATTTTGTTATCGACACTGGCATTGGCGGCGACTGCTCCCAGGCCATGCTGGATTATATTGGTGATGACCCCAAGCCCATAATTGTTATAAATACCCACCACGACTGGGACCATGTGGCCGGCAACTGGGTTTTTGAGGGCAGCACAATAATTGCCCACAAACTTTGCCCTGCCCTGATGGACAAAAAATGGGGTGAGCAGATAAAATGGGCTGGCGAAAACGACCGGTATTTTAGAGGAGAAGCGCGCAAATGTCTGCCAAGCCTGGTGTTTGACGGTGTTTTACATTTTCCGGAAGACGGCATCACTATTTTTCATGCTCCCGGCCACACCGAAGATAGCATAGGCATATACGACGCAGTAGATAAAGTACTGCATACAGGGGATGGTTTTGGTGTGTATGGCGGCAAGGCGCATTATTGGGGCAAAACAGAGGATGTCGCGGGTTTTCGCAATATGATAGAAATTTACAAGCAATATGACTTTGATGTATGCATATCAGGCCACAGCGAGCCGCAGACGGATGATGTTATCGCTCTTTTGGAAGCTGCACTGGCAGAAGCTTGCGAAAAGCAAGATGTTTAGGAGGAGGCGCAATGTCGCATTTAATTTTGGCCATAAACCCCGGCTCTACGTCTACAAAAATAGGGCTGTTTAAGGATGAAGTGCCGGTATTTACGAAGACCATAGAACATGACCACGCAGAAATACAAAAATTTCCCACAATATCAAGCCAGAAGGACTTTCGCCTTGGGTTCGTGTTAGAAATTCTGGAGGCCGAGGGCATAAATGTACAGGATTTGGCGGGCATTGTGGGCATAGGCGGCCTTTTGCCACCCATAGAAACCGGGGGTTATAGGGTTACGGCGAAAATGGTGGATATATTAACAAATGAGGTTGGCATTGCGGCCCACGCCTCCAATCTTGGGGCTATTTTGGCCTATCTGCTGGTCCAGCGGGCGGGCTGTCAGGCGTTTATTTATGATGCGGTGTCCGCAGGCATTTTGCCTGATGTGGCCAGAATGACGGGCTTTCCGGAGATAAAACGCCGCAGTTTGTCCCATACACTAAACAGCCGGGCACAATCCATACAGTATGCAAAAAGCATAAACAAGGGGTTTGATGAGCTTAATCTGATAATAGCCCACATAGGCGGCGGGGTGTCCCTTTCGGTGTACGAAAAAGGACGGCTTGTGGATTCTGTCGGCGACGACCTTGGGCCGTTTTCTTCGGAACGTTCCGGCACCGCACCCCTTATGGAATTTGTAGACTTTATATTCGACAACAACATGACCAAAAAGGACGCCCAACGGCGCATACGCGGCGGCGGCGGACTTAAAGCCCATCTTGGCACGGCCAGCATGAAGGACGCCCAGGACATGATAGACGCCGGCAACAATCATGCACGACTGGTTGTAGAGGCCATGTGCTACGGTATTTCAAAAGCTGTCGCAACCATGGCCGTGGCAATAAAAGGCCGCTGCGACGCCATCATACTTACCGGCGGCATCACACGGTCAGCCCTCGTTACCGGCCTGATAACCGAGCGTGTGGAATTTATTGCCCCGGTGGTGATAATGCCCGGCGAATATGAATTGGAAGCCCTGGCGGCGGGATGTTTGCGCATTATTACCGGCCAGGAAAAAGCCAAGGTGCTGGTGGGTGTGGATGAGGAAGGTATTGGTGTGACAGAATGATTAGAAAATTACTGGGTGTACTGCTATTGCTAGTGTTGCTATTGAGTGCTTGCGGCCAAGATCAGGACGGCATTATAAACGATTTGGAAGGCGAAATTGCCCGCCAAGACGGAATTATCACAGAATTAGAAAAAGAGCTGGCGGGGCTGCGTCAGCTCTTGGAGAACCAGGAAGAAGAGCCTGTTTTTCAGGGTTGGCCTGCATCAGAGATACGTCGTTATCTTGCGGAAAATGGCTATAAAAACATTGCATTTGATGAAGATGACATAATTGTGGGCCCACAATTTGTAATGGCTAGCGGCAGGGCATATATAGAGACCACATCAACGTATGCGGGCATTGATGTAATTTTTGCATACTTGGTGTTTAGTGATTCCTCTGCCTATTGGCATGTGGTTCACTACATTGCGGATGCCGGTGTACGCTTGGCTACTGATGGCCTACGGGCCGAAACCAGGCAAGAGTGGCCGATCGGCGGTGAATCTGCCATAGTGCGCTTTGTGACATTTCATGATACCTGGCCGGAAGATTACTTCAGTTATTTTTACGAAGAAATATCAGGTGCAAATTGGCGGGACGAGGCCATGAGACTAATGTTGGAGCACACCGACATAGATGTGCAAAATTTGTGGTATGAGGGCAGCAGACTTGTCGTGGACTTAACACTCGAAACGTCCATCCCCTTTAACTGGGGCACCACCGGCGGGTATTTGCGCACCCGCAATCTGATAGATAGCTTTGCCAGCTTCCCTGGTGTTACGGAAATTGAAGTGTTGGTGGACGGAGTTGCCGGGGTTAGTGCTGATCGTTTTTCCTTCGAGAATATTTTCATGGTCAATCAGTAGGGGCAACGTTTTGCCGCTCGTCAGCCAGTCGTAGCACAGGCGCCCATATCTTACGGAAATGTGGTATCAGCTTGCCAATGGCCACGGCAGATATTATGGTGCCTTCCCGCACGCCAACCAGGCCACCCAAAAACAACAGGGACAGCACAATGCCTATGGCCACCAGGGACGAATCCATTATCATTTTAACCACATGGAATTTGCCGTTTTTAAGTTTGTCGGCCACGGCCACACAAAATCCTTCGGTGGGCAGGTTTACCAGGCGTGCACCGATAAAAAGGGTCACGCCGGAGGTTATAAATGCAAGACTAACCACCATCATTGCCAGCTGGGCAAAATAGTTGGTGATGACAAAACCCTGCATGATGAGGTCTTCCAGCAGCCAGCGGGCAAAGTCCACAAAATAACCAAAAATAAAGGAAAACACAATTTGTGTCAGGTTTATCCATTTAAATTCCCGGCGTTGTATGATTATTTGCAGCAGGATGAAGCAAGTCATCATCAAAGCCATCCAAATGCCGGTTTCTGTGTCAAAGATAAGACTTAATACAAAGGGCAGAGTAGCCACCGGCGACACACCCAGCCCGGCATTGATGGCAAAGGCCACGCCCATGGCAAGGATGAAAAGCCCGGAAATATAGATGATAAGCCGCTGAGCAAAGCGCATGTCTTTTAGTTTTTGTGTCAATATGTACACCTCCGTTGCTATTTTATCACATATCTGCCCAGCAAACAATAACCGCCACTGCTATTTTAAAAAAAGTATTGACAAAACGAATGGTGCGCGCTATAATGGTTATTAAATTAAATAATTCCACAAACCGTTGACGCAGGGATAACGGCAATATATGCGCTTACAGAGAGTTCGGGAGGGTGAGAGCCGGACAGAGATGCAGATTGTCTGAACCTTCCCAAAATCTATCTTCACACGACTTTTTGACACTTTTGCTTCGCAGATTGCGTGACAAAAAGTCGATTCAGATTAGATTTTGGCTGGGTTTTTAAATGGGCTGCCGAGGGCATGGTCAAAGGCATATATGCCGAGTATTCCATGACGTGACGCATACGTTAGTTGCGAGGGATATGTTTGTATCCCGCTAAAGTGCATGGATTGTTGTACAGTCTGTGAATCAAGGTGGCACCGCGGATAAGTTTATTGTTCGTCCTTGATAAGGCCAAAAAGGCTTTGTCAAGGGCTTTTTTGTGCTAAAAAATTAGAATAAAGGAGTGGGGCAACCATGTACAAAGAGATTATGGAGAAGATTACAACCAGGCAAGAACTTTCCGAGGCAGAGATTTCCGCATTAATTGCGGGCATTAATGACGGAAGCGTCAGTGATATTCAAATAGCCGGCTTTCAGGTGGCACTGTTGATGAAAGGGGCATCCCTTAAAGAGACCGCATATATAGCCAAAGCCATGCGGGATAATTGCGTGCCGTTAAAACCTAATGCGACAGGAGATCTGATGGACACCTGCGGCACAGGCGGTGGCTTGTCTACCTTTAATATTTCTACGGCAACGGCAATTGTTGCGGCAGCGGCAGGCATACCCATAGCAAAACACGGCAGCCGGTCCATAGCCAGTCTTTCCGGCAGCGCTGATGTGCTGGAGGCACTTGGGGTTAATATTCAACTGCAACCCCATGAAGTAGAAAGGCTGATAGAAGAAATTGGCATTGCATTTTTGTATGCGCCGCTTTTCCACCCCGTTATGGGCAAGGTGCTGCCGCCGGAGCAGGATTTGGGCATAAAAACAATATTTTATTCCATCATAGGGCCGCTGATAAACCCTGCCTTTGCCCCGCGGCATCTTTTGGGCGTATATAAGCCAGAATTGCTTGACATCGTAACATATGTGGCCAAGGAGATGGGGTATACAAACGCCATGTTTGTACATGGACTGGATGGATTGGATGAAATATCGCTACTGGGCAAAACCAGGATAAATCATCTTAAAAGCGGCGAAATTATCACCACGGAAATTGCACCGGAGGATTTTGGCCTTTCTCGCTGCGGGCTTGCTGACATAAAAACCGGCACACCGGATGTAAATGCCCAAACCATAAATGATGTGTTTTCCGGGAAAATTAATGGCGCAAAGCGTGATGCCATTGTGCTAAATGCCGCAGGGGCACTTATGGTTGGCGGCAAGGCCGATAATTTTAAAATGGGTATTGAGTATGCCCGCGAATTGATTGATGATGGTAGTGCCGCCAGGAAATTGCGGCAGCTTAGGGAGGCTTCCAACAGCTTTGGAGGGTCTGTATGAGTGGGCGTTTTTCGGATGCTATCATAAATGAAAACCGACGCGGGTACATTGCCGTCATACCTGACATAAAATGTGTTTCGCCCAAAGAGGGCGACTTGCTACAGGGGCGCGACCCGGTGCAGGTTGCAAAATTTCTTGTGGAATGCGGCGCCCCTATGCTTTCGGTGGTTACTGAGGGTAAACACTTTGGCGGCAACTCGAAGTTGTTGCGGGATATAGTGAAAAGCACAGATGTGCCTGTGTTGAGAAAAGACTTTGTGACAAACGAAGATATGCTTGCAGAGACTGCGGAGTTAGGCGCGACGGCTGTTTTGCTCATATGTGCCATCACAGACGAAGAAAACCTGTATGCCTTGTATGAAAAGTCTATAAAATTAGGGCTGGAGCCCTTTGTAGAAGTGTGCACCGCCGCAGAAATGGCAATGGCGAAAAAAATGGGCGCAAAACTTATCGGCATAAATAACCGAAACATTGCAACCCTTGAAACGGACAGCGGCGACACATCACGCACGATTGACCTTGCCGCTGCCGCACCCCATGATGCCTTGCTTGTAAGCGAAAGCGGTATTTTGTCCACAAAAGATGCGGAAAAGGCGGTGCGGGCCGGAGCAAATGCTGTGCTTGTGGGCACAGCATTGTGGCAGGCGCATGATATGGGTAAAATGTATCAGGCGTTGAGGGTTGAGAGGATGGGATAATGTGTATCCAAAAATTAAAATATGCGGGCTGATGCGACAATGTGATATTGACGCGGTAAACGCCGCCGGGCCAGAATATATTGGTTTTGTTTTTGCCGAAAGCCGCCTGAAAATAAGTGCCTCTCAAGCAGAAAGCTTGCGGGCAAGATTATCTCCGTACATCACACCCGTTGGCGTGTTTGTAAATGAGAGCATCGAAAATATACTGCATCTTGTCCGCGGCGGCATTATAGACGTAGTGCAGCTGCATGGTTATGAGGACGAGGAGTATATAGAAAAACTTAAATCTCTGACGGACGTTACGATTGTTAGGGCAGTTTCGGTGCAAAAGACAGGGGATGCGCAGAAGTGGCTGGACACCTGCGCGGATTACATTCTTCTTGACAACAAAGGCGGTGCCACAGGGCGGACATTTGACTGGGATATGATTGGAGAAGTACCGCGAAAATTCTTTTTGGCCGGCGGGCTTAATGCAGCAAATATTCAATCAGCCGTAGAAAAAATCGGCCCGTATGGCGTAGACATAAGCACAGGCGTCGAGACAAATGGCGCAAAGGATGCGGAAAAAATAGTGGACATTGTAAGGAGGATAAGAAATGGGTAAAAAAAGCGGAAGGTTTGGCACATATGGCGGCCAGTATATCCCGGAAACGCTGATGAACGCTGTGCAAGAGCTGGAAAAGCAATATTTGTTTTATAGAGACGACGCGGGGTTTAGGAAAGAATTTGCAGATTTGTTGAAAAATTATGCAGGGCGGCCATCTTTGTTGTATTTTGCAAAAAAAATGACCGCCGACCTGGGCGGCGCAAAAATTTATCTGAAGCGGGAGGATTTGAATCACACGGGTTCGCACAAGGTTAACAATGTGCTGGGGCAGACCCTGCTTGCAAAAATGATGGGCAAAACCCGCATAATAGCCGAAACCGGCGCGGGGCAGCATGGTGTGGCCACAGCCACAGCGGCAGCCCTGATGGATATGGAATGCGAAATTTTTATGGGCAAAGAGGATACAGAGAGGCAGGCCCTTAACGTATATCGTATGGAGCTTTTGGGCGCAAAGGTCAATACCGTAACCAGCGGCACCATGACATTAAAAGACGCCGTTAACGAAACCATGCGGGAATGGGTTTCCCGCATAGACGACACACATTATGTCCTGGGTTCTGCCGTAGGCCCCCACCCTTTTCCCATGATGGTGAGGGATTTTCAAAAAATAATAAGCGAGGAGATAAAGCAGCAGATAATTGCGGTGGAGGGGCGATTGCCCGATGCGGTAATTGCCTGTGTTGGCGGCGGCAGCAACGCCATTGGGGCTTTTTATGACTTTATTGAGGACGAGACGGTGCAGTTAATAGGCTGCGAAGCCGCCGGCCTTGGTGTTGATAATCCCAAAAACGCCGCTACAATAACCAATGGCAGGGTGGGTATTTTCCACGGAATGAAAACCTATTTTTGCCAGGACAATTATGGCCAAATAGCCCCTGTACACTCTATTTCTGCCGGGCTTGACTATCCCGGCATAGGGCCGGAACATGCATATTTGTCCGACATAAAGCGCGCTGTTTATGCGCCTGTTACAGATGCCGAAGCAGTGATGGGTTTTGAATATTTGTCACGGATGGAAGGGATAATTCCCGCCATAGAAAGTGCTCACGCCGTGGCCTATGCCAAAAAACTTGCGCCTACAATGACAAAAGACCAAATTATCGTTGTTAATTTATCGGGCAGAGGCGACAAGGACGTGGCGTCCATAGCGCGATTTAAGGGGGTAAGCATACATGAACAATAGAATATCAGACACATTTGCCGCGTTAAAAAACAACGGAAAAAAAGCACTGATAGCCTTTATAACCGGCGGCGACCCGGATATAGAAGTAACAGAAAAACTTATTTTGGCCATGGGTGAAGCAGGCGTTGATATTATAGAAATAGGCATCCCCTTCTCCGACCCCATAGCCGAAGGCCCTGTTATTGAAGCCGCTGCCGCTCGTGCCTTGGGTGGGGGCTGCACCATTGACAAATTGTTTGATATGGTGGAAAATGTAAGAAACAAAACAAATATACCATTGTTGTTTATGACATATGCCAACCCCATATATGCTTACGGCAAAGAGCGGTTTATGGCAAAATGCAGAGCTGTTGGTATTGACGGAATTATTGTGCCTGATGTACCATATGAAGAGAAGAGCGAATTTGAAGACGAATGTAACCGCCATAATATCTATCAAATTCCATTAATTGCGCCAACATCAGGGGCAAGAGCCGAAAAAATAGCCCGCGAGGCAAAAGGCTTTATTTATTGTGTTTCGTCACTGGGTGTTACGGGCATAAGAAATGACATAAACACAGACATTGCCGAGCTGATAAAGCGAGTTAACAGTATATCGTCTGTCCCATGCGCGGTTGGGTTTGGAATTTCCACGCCGGAGCAGGCCCGTGATATGGCTAAAATATCCGATGGAGTTATCATCGGCAGCGCAATTGTTGATTTGGTTGCCAGACATGGCGAGGGCAGCATAGAGTCTGTAAGGAAGTTTGTCAGCGAAATAAAAAGCAGCATATAGTAGGGGCGACCCTTGCGGTCGCCTGTCCAAAAAGGAGATATCTATGAAATTACCAGAAAATGCAAGACCTGACACAATTTTATTGCACGCCGGGTACGAGCCCGACCCAGCCACCGGCTCTAGCACCGTGCCCATTTACCAAACCGCCGCTTTTAACTTTCGCGACACACAACATGCGGTAAATTTGTTTTCTCTTAAAGAAGCCGGCAATATTTATACCAGAATAATGAACCCAACCAACGACGCGTTTGAAAAACGTATGGCGGCATTGGAGGGAGGAATAGGCGCGCTGGCCTTTGCTTCTGGCCACGCGGCAATAATGGGGGCCATCCTTAACATTGCCCGCTGTGGTGATGAAATCGTATCATCCCCAACCATTTATGGTGGCGCATACAATATGTTTTCTTATACAATGCCAAATATGGGCATAAAAGTTAATTTTGCCGAGGACAACTCCCCCGCAAGCTTTGCAAAACTAATCACCGAAAAAACAAAGGCTATTTTTGCCGAAACCATAGGCAATCCTAAAATTGACGTTGCTGACCTGGAGGGTCTTGCAGATGTGGCCCACAAAAACGGCATACCATTTATCATTGACGCGACTTTTTCGCCGTATATAAACCGTTCGATAGAATTTGGCGCGGATATTGTAATACATTCTGCCACCAAATACATTTGCGGGCATGGCACAACCATGGGCGGTGTCGTGATAGACGCGGGCAAATTTGATTATGCCAACGGTAAATTTCCCATGCTATCCGAGCCGGATCCCAGCTATCACGGTCTGGCATTTACCAGTCTTGGCAGGGCTGCTTTTATTGCGAGATTGCGCACACAAATCCTGCGCGACTTTGGCGCGTGTATATCACCTTTTAACAGCTTTCTTTTGCTGCAAGGGCTGGAGACCCTTCATCTTCGCATGGAGCGCCACAGCCAAAACGCCCTTAAAGTGGCCAAGTATTTAGAAAATCATGATAAAGTCGCATGGGTAAGCTATCCCGGCCTTTTAAGCCACCCCGATTATGAGCTGGCAAAAAGATATCTGCCCAAGGGCGCAGGGGGCATTATGACACTTGGTGTAAAAGGTGGTCTGGAAACCGGACGCAAATTTATCGACTCATTAAAACTTATCTCCCATTTGGCAAATGTGGGTGATGCCAAGTCCTGCGTTATTCACTCCGCCAGCACCACGCATTCGCAGCTTACCCCAGAAAAACGCGAGGCCGCAGGCTCTCCCGATGACCTTATAAGGCTTTCTGTGGGCATTGAGGATGTGGCGGACATAATTGACGATTTGAGGCAGGCTCTTGATGCATAAACCACCCCTTGCAAACCCGCCCGCAATGTGTTATTCTTGTTCCTAAAGAAACTGAGGAGGCGAGGACATGGCCATTACTATTACAAAACCTAAGGGCACCCAGGATATTTTTGGCCCGCAGGCCGCCCTGTGGCAATATGTCGAAGGCAAAATACGCAATGTTGCGGCCCTTTTTGCTATAGAAGAAATACGCACACCCATATTTGAAAATGTGGAGCTTTTTGTGCGCAGTGTGGGCGAGGCCACAGATATTGTGCAAAAAGAGATGTACACCTTTACCGATGCGGGTGGGCGCACATATGCCTTGACGCCGGAGGGCACGGCCCCAACGGTGCGGGCATATCTGGAGAATTCCCTACACAACCTGCCAATGCCCGCCAAGTTTTATTATGTCTGTCATAATTTTCGTGCAGAGCGCCAACAAAAGGGGCGTTATCGTCAATTTCGCCAGTTTGGAGTGGAGTATTTCGGTAGCTATTCTGCCGCCGCCGATGCAGAACTTATATCTGTAGCACACCTTTTGTTAACACAACTTGATATTGAAAATTTTGTACTGCGCATAAATTCCATTGGAGATAAAACCTGCCGAGAAGCCTACAACGAAGCATTGCTGACCTTTTTAGATGGCCACAAGGATAACCTTTGCGGACTGTGCCAAGAGCGTATGGGTAAAAATCCGATGCGTGTGCTGGATTGCAAAAATCCGGCCTGTGGCGCTATTGTAAGTGGTGCGCCGGTTCCTCTTGACCATCTTTCGGCCGAAGCTGCCGCCCATTTCGAAGAGTTGCAAAGGTGCCTTACACTATTGGGCATTCCTTTTGTGGTGGACAAAACCATAGTTCGCGGCCTGGATTATTACACCCGCACAGTTTTTGAGTTCACATCTGCCGACCTTGGTGCCCAATCCGCAATTTGTGGCGGCGGGCGATATGATAATTTAATAGAAAGCCACGGCGGCCAGCCCACGGGCGCGGTGGGCTTCGGCATGGGCATAGAGCGGCTGCTTATAATTTTGGAAGAACAAGGCAAACTGCCGCAAATATCCCAAGAGGTAACGGTATTTTTGGGCGGCATGGGCGAAGCGGGTGCAAAAAAGGCGCGGCTGTTGGCACATCAATTGCGACAAAGCGGCATTTCGGCCATATGTGACCTTACCGACCGCTCCATCAAAGCCCAAATGAAATATGCGGACAAGCTTGGGGCAAAATACTCTCTGGTAATAGGCGAAAGCGAGCTTGAAACCGGTGTACTGGCTGTGAAATGCATGGAAAACGGCCAGGTGGTTCAAGTACAAATAGATAAAATTATGGAACATTTTGCGTAGGGGATGATGGGGATATTTATAGAAACAGAGCGGTTACGTATTGTGCCTTTAACAGCGGCACAGCTAAAATTATGGACAACGGATATTGTGGCTTTAGAAGGCGAACTGAGTTGCAGTTATCATGCCGAGCCTTTAAGTGATGTATTTTCGAGCATTGTTGAAGGGCAGATTATAAAAGTCACGGAAGATGAGAGCAACTGGTTGTTCCATACTTTTTGGTTTGCGATATTGAAGGACGAAAGTATCGCGATAGGCTCGCTGTGTTTTAAGAGTGCGCCTAACAATGCCGGCGAAGTTGAGATAGGTTATGGCCTTGCAAAGGAATTCGAAGGCAATGGGTATATGACCGAGGCCGTGGGTGCCATATGCAGTTGGGCCAAGGCGCAGGACGGCATAACACATATTATTGCGGAGACGGAAAAAGACAATCCGCAATCCCAGCGGGTGCTGGAGCGTTGTGGCTTTGTTATATACAAAAGGGATGACGCCATTTGGTGGCGGTTTTAAGCAAATAAGGAGGCAGAAATATATGGAAAATTTAGGACAATATAGAAGGACGCACTATTGCGGCGAAGTTACCGAGCAATTTGCCAACCAGACCGTCACCGTAATGGGCTGGGTAAACCGCGTGCGCAAGCTGGGTCAGCTTATTTTTGTAACTTTGCGGGACCACACAGGCCTGGTGCAAATTGCCTTTGACGAAAACACGGCGGCTGATTTGTTCGAAAAAGCCACCGGGCTTAAAAGCGAATATGTGGTGGCCATAGAGGGCAACGTGGCCCTGCGGCGAGAAAAAGACATAAATGCCGACATGGCCACAGGCAAAATTGAAATTATGGCCGGGCGGCTTGTGGTGCTGTCTGTGTCTGATGTGCCGCCGTTTCAGATAGGTGACGAAAACGTGTCCGACAGTTTGCGGCTGAAATATCGCTATTTGGATTTACGCCGAGCAGCTTTGCAGCAAAACCTGCGCATACGCCACGCCGCCGCACTTTCTGCCAGAAATTTTCTGTCCGGCCAGGGCTTTGCAGAGGTAGAAACACCTATTTTAACCAATTCCTCCCCCGAAGGGGCCAGGGATTACCTAGTGCCCAGCCGCGTTAACCCCGGGCGTTTTTATGCCCTGCCACAATCGCCACAAATTTTAAAACAAATCCTTATGGTGGGCGGTTTTGATAAGTATTTTCAAATAGCCAAATGCCTGCGCGATGAAGATTTGCGGGCAGACAGGCAGCCGGAATTTACCCAAATTGACATAGAGCAGTCTTTTGTGGACCAAGAAGACGTGCTGGCCATGACAGAGGGATTGGTAGCCCGTATGTTTGCTGACGCGGCAGGTGTTGACCTGCCCACACCTTTCCCACGTATGACCCACAAAGAAGCTATGACACGCTTTGGCAGTGATAAACCAGATTTGCGCTTTGGCATGGAGCTTGTGGACATTAGTGCCGTTGTGGCCGGGTCTGAATTTGCTGTGTTTCAAGGCGCCTTGGATGCTGGTGGCAGTGTGCGTGGCATAAATGCCAAGGGGTGCGGCAAGCTGGGACGCAAACAGATTGATAATTTGATAGAATATGTAAAAACCTACCGAGCCAAGGGCCTGGCATGGATACAAATTAGCGACACGGGCGAAATTAAAACCACCATATCCAAATTTTTTGACGAGGCCAAGCTGGCAGAAATTATCGCCGCCCTGGATGGCCAAAATGGTGATTTGTTGCTGATTTGCGCCGATAAGGACGAGATTGTTTTTGACGCCTTGGGCAATTTGCGTTGCGAAATAGCCCGGCGGGAAAATTTAATTCCTCAAGGGGTCTACAAACCCCTGTGGGTTGTAGAATTTCCCCTGCTTATATGGGATGAGGACGACGACCGATATTACGCCAACCACCACCCCTTTACCGCCCCAATGGATGAGGATTTTGACCTGCTGGAAACAGCACCGGCCAAGGCCCGCTCCAAACAGCATGACCTGGTAATGAATGGCTACGAAGCCGGTGGTGGCAGCATACGTATCCATCGCCAGGATATGCAGCAAAAAATGTTCGAGGTGCTGGGTTATTCCCAAGAGCAAGCTTATGAAAAATTTGCACATCTTATGGATGCCCTTAAATTCGGCGCGCCGCCCCACGGCGGCATTGCCCTTGGGTTGGATAGGCTGGCGATGTTGCTGTGCGGCACGGGCGATATCCGTGATGTTATAGCCTTCCCAAAGCAGCAAAATGGCTCCTGCCCCATGACGGGTGCCCCCAACAGTGTTTTTGCAGAACAGCTTGAGGAATTAAAAATTAGCATAAAGGCAGAATAAGATTTTCCCATATGCGGGCGACTCTACGTAGTCGCCCTTTTTTGTGTCACCTAAAAAATTATGCTTGACAAGTGTACTTGGCGTGTGTTATGATGTTTTTGACAATAAAACTTGTCAAAATAACCATAATACTTGGAGGTATCTATGAACAATTTCACAGAGAGCGGTGAAAACCGCAAGGAGGAAATTCTGGCAAAAAACAGGCAAGCAAAGAAAGACGAGGGCTTGGAAAATGCAAAACTAAAAGGCAATAGACTGGGCGAATACACCATGTCTGCTGTGGGTATTCCCTTGGTAATCTATTCCTTTGTGGCCGGCGAAATTGCAACATTTTGGGCCGTGGGTGCAATTGTGTTCGCCTTTGTGTTGGGGCAATCTCTAACCGTATACCGTTTCACAAGAAGGAAATACCATTTGGCCTGGGTGATTTTGGGTGTTGCAGGCACAATTTATTTTCTTGTGCAATTTGCCGCAGAAACCCAAGGATGGTGGGAAACCCAATTACAGCTGTTTTGGTGGCAAAGATGAGAGACGAAATTATATTAAAAAACAAATTAAAAGTGGCCCGGGCAGAAAAAGACCTATCCCAAGCGGCTTTGGCAGAAATGGTTGGTGTGTCCAGAAACACCATAAGCTCTATTGAAACCGGCCAGTTTTGTCCCACAGCAAAGCTTGCTCTCATCCTTTGCATAGCCCTGGATAAGAAATTTGAGGATTTGTTTTATTTTGAGTAATGCTATAAGAGCCCGTTTACCATCTCACTTTCGGCGGATTTTTGAGCGCTTTTTCACTCGACAAGGAGAGGTCGACGACGCAAAATCGCAGCATTTTTGCTAGTAGGTCTCGACAAAGTACGGTGAAAAATGAGCCGGAAAGACATCAGAATGGAGATGGTGAACGGGTTCTAAGGTGGGCGACCGACCACGCTCGCCCGTGCTGTATATTATTGCCGAACTAGATTGGCTATTGATAAACCCGGACTTCGATTGCGTAATCAGTGGTCTTGTGGGGATTAACATAAACCACAGCTTCGCA
>WQVZ01000042.1 GCA_009785595.1 Defluviitaleaceae bacterium
CCTCGGGCACATCAATTGTCACGGCCTCCATGGGTTCGTGGCGCTTGCCGTCTATGTTTTTATACAGCACCACGGGCTTTGACACTTGAAATTCGTATCCTTCCCGCCGCATGGTTTCTATTAAGATGGACAAATGCAATTCGCCACGCCCGGTCACTTTAAAGACATCGGTGCTTTCCGTGTCTTCCACCCGCAGACTTACATCTGTGTTTAGCTCTTTATATAGCCGCTCCCGTATTTGGCGGGATGTGACGAATTTACCTTCCAAGCCGGCAAATGGGCTGTTATTTACTATAAAGTTCATGGTTAGGGTGGGCTCGGATATTTTGCTAAAGGGTAGGGAGGTTGGATTTTCTGGGCTGCACAGGGTGTCACCTATTTTTATGTCCGGTATGCCTGCGACAGCTATAATAGAACCCACCGAGGCATCTTTTACTTCTTCACGCTCCAGGCCCGAAAATTCATATAGTTTAGTAATTTTGACGGTTTTGGTGCTTTCCGGCTCGTGTATATTGACGATAGTCACCACATCGCCCACAGTTGGCGTGCCGTTTATTACCCTGCCCACGCCAATGCGACCAAGATAGCTGCTGTAATCTATATTATATATCAACACCTGGGTGTTGGCGGCCGGGTCGCCTGATGGTGCGGGGATGTGGGTAAGCAGGGTGCTAAACAGCGGCTCCATCCCCTGACCTTCGTCGGTAGGCTCCGTAGATGCCCAGCCTTTTTTGGCCGAAGCGAATATAAACGGAGAGTTTAGTTGGGCTTCGGATGCTTCCAGCTCCATAAACAGCTCCAGCACCTCGTCCACAACTTCATCCGGGCGCGCCTCGGGCCTGTCCACCTTATTTATGCAGCACACCACGGGCAAATCCAGCTCCAGCGCATTGCGCAACACAAATTTGGTCTGGGGCATGGGCCCTTCAAAGGCATCCACTACCAGCACCACGCCGTCCACCATTTTTAACACCCGCTCCACCTCGCCGCCAAAGTCCGCATGGCCCGGTGTGTCCACAATATTTATCTTTGTGTCGCCATATTGCACCGATGTGTTTTTGGCCAATATAGTAATGCCGCGCTCCCGCTCCAGGTCGCCGGAATCCATTACACGTTCGGCCACTGCCTGGTTCTCTCTAAACGCGCCGCTTTGCCACAGCAATTGGTCCACCAGCGTGGTTTTGCCATGGTCTACGTGGGCTATTATTGCCACATTGCGTATGTTTACACTCGTTGTCATTGGGTCACTATCCCTTCATTAAACCAAAATGATTTTCTAATATTACCAAAGCATCCTCAATGGTGCTGTCCTCGCTTCGCATTATGCTAAACAAGCCGTGCTTTTTGGCCTTTGCAGCCATTTCTTTTGCGCCTATCCTAAACAATTCGTTTTGTGTTGCAAATTTCTTTTCCGGGTCTTTCAGCGATTTAATGCAGTTTGTAAAGTCAATGTGGTCATCACGCTGATAATAATCGCGTATTATCAGCTCTCCGGGAGCGAGAAGGCAGGCAACACGGCCTGGGTCGGAGATTTCTAGCAGAAATTCAAAGTCATCTATCCAAATGTCCGCGATAACCTTATTGTTTTGCGACAGCTTAATTGTTTCAATAATAGAAAATTGCACATATTCGCTGCCGCCATGGTTATCCTTTTCATCGGCCAAAAATTCCTCAACAGACCGGCTAAAATACTCTTCCCAATCTATTTCCTTGCGCTTTGTAGAGTTTGGCTGGTATTTTTCGTCAATAATAGACTGCCATACCTTGTGGTTGTCCTCATTCCAGTTGTCGCTAAAATATATGAAGCCATGTTTTTTGGCCAATGCCCGACCCATGGTGGTTTTGCCGCCGCATGCCGTGCCAACCAAAAAATACACATTTTGTAGGCTATGTTTCAAGATGTTATTGGCTATGTTCATGACATTTTCCTCCGTAAACCGCATAACCTATACCGTCTATGCTTTGTTGCGAACAATGTTTATTTCGCAAACCCTAGTTCATTGCCATCCAAGTCTCTTATCGTAAACTTCGTTGAGCCATACGGAGTTGTAAACAAAGGCTCAATCACTTCGACCTTATCCTTCAAGAAACTCCAAAACCCTTCCAAATCTTCAACGTTAAAATTAAATCGCCCATGGGATGGCACATTTTCATCAACCATTATAGAAAAGCATGCGCCGCCAAATCCAGTATCATCCGCAAACTGGGCATACGTGGGGTTTGTTGCCGGATAAACACCGCCTACCTCAAACCCCAAAACATTTGTGTACCAATCAATGGCTTTTTGCAAATCCCTTACATTCGCTCTGACGTGTGCAAGTCTTGTTTTCATGTGATATCGCTCCTTTATCTATCGCCTAATCAAACTTCATGCCTTTTAATGCCGCAAAAGGACTATCAGCCGCCACTTTCTCCTTCTTATTCAAATCTTTTATAAAGGATTCGACCTCTTTTTTGGACATTTGGTTGCGCTCCGCCGCCTTGCGCTTTTCAAATGATGCGTATTTTTCCTTGTATCCGCAGGCGCACACCACAATTTTGCCCTCGCCTTCGCCGGCAATGTTAAGCCATTTGTGGCAGTGGGGGCATTTGGAGCGTATGGACATGCTGACGTTAATACGGCTGTTGCATTCGCGGTCTTGGCACACCAGCATCTCGCCTTTTTTGCCCGTTACTTTAAGCATAAACATGCCGCATTCGGGGCATTTTGTGGTGGAAAGATTGTCGTGACGGAAGGTGTGGGTGCTGCCTTTTATCTCTACAATTATCTCTTTGGTATACTTGCGTATACCCTTCAAAAAGTCGCTTTTATTGGCCTTGCCCGTGGATATGCTTTGCAGGGTTTGCTCCCATGTGCCGGTAAGTTCCGGTGATTTTAGGTCTTTTGGCACCAGCTCCAGCAGCTGCCGTCCTTTTGACGTAGACAATATGTCCTTGCCGCGTTTTTCTATCAAAAAATTGTCAAACAGCTTTTCTATAATATCCGCACGGGTGGCCACGGTGCCGAGACCGCCTGTTTTTGCCAAGGTGTCTGCCATGGCTTTGTCTTTGTTTTCTAGGTATTTTCCGGGAGATTCCATGGCTGACAGTAGCGTGGCCTCATTAAAAGGTGCCGGCGGGCTGGTTTTGCCCTCGGTCATTTTCATGTTTTTTATGGTTATTTTGTCGCCGCGCTTTAAGGCGGGCAGGGTTTGGGAGCGGCCGTCGCCACTGTCCTCGTCCTCATCATCGTCCGCATCATTATACACGGCCTGATATCCTTGGTTTAAAATGGCTTTGCCCTTGGCAGTAAAGGTTTCGCTGCTTATTTTAGCCTTAACGGTCATTTGTTCGTACTCAAACGGCGGGTAAAATACCGACAAAAAGCGGGTTATCACCAAATCATATACTTTGCGTTCTTTATCATTAAGGGCGCTTAAATTTAGGGTAGATTCTGTGGGGATTATAGCGTGGTGGTCGCTTACCTTGGCATCATCCACAAAATTTGCGTTGGCGCGTACGCCACTGCGCAGCACATGGCCGCACATTTTGGCATATGGTCCCACCTGGCAGGCTTTCAGCCGCTCTGGGATTGTGGGAACAATATCACTGGAAATATAGCGGGAATCCGTCCGCGGATATGTCAGCACCTTATGTTCCTCATACAGTTTTTGCATTATGGACAGGGTTTCCTTAGGCGAATATCCATATCGTTTATTGGCATCTCGCTGCAATTCTGTAAGGTCATACAATTTTGGCGGGTGCTTCACCTTCTTGGTTTTGGTAACTTCCGCCACAGTGGCTTCTTTCATATTTTTAAGCCGCGCAAAAATATCGTCGGCCCGGGTTTTGTCAAAACAACGCCCGTTGCCGGTTTTTTCGTCAATCCAATTTAGTCGGTAATTGTCCGCGCCGGCCACCAGGCCATAATATGGCACAGGCACAAAGCGGCGTATTTCTTCCTCTCGTTTTACAATAATTGCCAGTGTGGGTGTCTGTACCCGGCCGCAAGACAGTGGGCTGTTAAACTTTGTCGTCAAGCAACGGGTGGCATTAATGCCCACCAGCCAGTCTGCCTCGGCCCTGGCTTTGGCAGAATCACATAATCCCAAATACAGCTTGCCGTCCTTAAGGTTGGCAAAGCCTTCTTTTATGGCCTTGTCCGTCACAGAAGATATCCACAGCCGTTTTATAGGTTTGTTGCATTTTGCTTTTTCAATAATCCAGCGGGCAACAAGCTCACCTTCACGCCCGGCATCTGTAGCAATAACAATGCCTGTCACATCCTTGCGCAGCATCAAATCTTTTACGGTTCTGTACTGCTTGGACGTTTGGGGTATAACAGTAAGCTTCAGTACATCCGGCATGATAGGCAGATGGTTTATATTCCAGCTTTTGTATGACTTGTCATATTCCTCTGGATCTGCCAGGGTCACCAAATGACCCAGCGCCCATGTCACTACATGCTTTGGTCCTTCCATATATCCGCTTCCGCCGCCCCTGCAGCCCAGCACCCTTGCAATATCCTTGCCCACAGAGGGTTTTTCAGCAAGCACTAATGTTTTCATAGCCAGTCCTTTCGTGGTTAAAGTCTCGTTATTATATTCTACCACGCAATTTTAAAAAGTAAAGAGGCAACAGCGAGAATGGCGCATATTGTGCGTTTGTGGGTGGCAGAACATTGCCCGCACAAAAAAAGATCCCGGGGCAAGCCCGGGATGGCGGTGTGGCATCATAGCGTATGGGCAGGCTCTTACGACTGCCCGAATATTAAAAGCCGTTAGGCAGAAGGTCGCGCATTAAGGTGTAACTGGGTTTGGAACAATAAGATACGGCACCATGCTTTTTCCGGCAGGGGTAAGCAGAAGATAATCTACTTCTGCTATTTCCTGGTTAACCCATTGTGATGTGGTCATACCTGCGTTCCAATACCAAAAGCTGTTTGTGTCGTCAACATAGGCATAATCAGCCAAATTAGCAGTGGGATACGCAAGTATTAGCTCTGCTTCATCTGCAAATTCGCCTTTAAATGGGCTAACAACCGAAGGCGGTAATTGTGCTTCCGGGATATTGCCGTCTCCGTCAAGGGTTGGTATGCCATTGGGTGCCCCTTGAATAGACTTCAAAAACTCATACGACAGCGCACTTGCCATAAAGATCACTCCTTTTTGATTGTTTATACGGCTATTAAATAGCCATCAGGATAAACCACCCATAAAATGCCGGGACTGCGCTTTTGTTCATCCGACAAAGCTATATATCCGCTTTCGCTTATGGGGTTTAGCTCTATTCCTGGGTCTCCTTTGGGCCCCGGTGGCCCTGGCGGCCCCTTCATAATGGCGGCGTTTAACGCGTGTGACATCTTGTTGCTTAACACCATTTGTTTTTGTACGGCTGTGTGCAACATCTTCTGTACACTGTCGTTTACCTTCAGCACTTCTTCTACAGTGGCTCCCGGGCCGGGTATGTCGGAAAGCGTGCCCAAAACATACTGTATTTTCTCTCCCTCGGCATTAAGAATATGACTTAACGCAAGCTCTTCCATGGCTATGGAAGAGAGTATCTGGTTGATAGCATCCTCCCTGGTCATGGCCGAAGGGTCGTAAGGAAAATTCGGCATTGACATAATTAACTCCTCCCTCCAAAAGCCTTTTACACTCGTGCTATGGCAAGCAGATGCATATTTTATTGTATGAAAGGCCGGCATAATGTGTTACCGCGTCTTTGCCTCGCCATTTAAATACACAAAAACATCAGCCGCAACTTTCGTCACGGCCGATGTTATGGCATAAATTTTACATCATCGCGATATCCGGCCAAGCATCATAAGTTTTAGCATACTATCGGCTGTTGCGTTGCTGCGGGCGTTTACGGGGGCAACACAATCACAATCAGGATCATGCCAGCCCATCTCGGTTCCGTCCACTGGCCATACATACATACGGCCTTGGGCCGAAAAACCACAACGACGCATGATATTATCCCATGTTATCGGCCCGACAATACCATCCGGAGTCAAGCCGTTGGCGCGCTGGTAGTTTATCACAGCAGTTTCTGTCAGTGGACCGAAAATACCGTCTGTGCCAAGGCCTGCGCTGTTTATTTGGTTAAGGCAGCTTTGTATTTGGCGCACTGGGTCACCGGTGGAGCCACGGCGTATTAAAAACCCGGGGTAGGGCGGCATGGGTCTGCCATAGCATTCCGGCATAAGTGCGGCCCAGGTCATTGGCCCCACAATGCCGTCGGGATTTAGGCCGAAGAGCCGCTGGAAGACCATAACACTGTTTTGGGTTATGGGTCCGAAGGCACCGTCTACATTAAGGCGCGGAATATCCGGATATCGCACGCCCACTGTATTAAGGCAGCGTTGTATACGCTCCACATCGGCTCCGCGGGAACCTACCCTGATCAGCTGACCGGGATACGGCGGTATTCCTGGAGGCGGCGGAGGTGGAGGTGGAGGCGGAGGTGTTGGGGGTTGTGTGCCCGGTTCTTCGGGCAGGGTAATATTGTCACGTATACGCCAGTACACCGTGTACAATTGCCGCCAGGTTATTGGGCCTATTATGCCATCGGGATTTAAGCCAAATAGCCGCTGGAATGCCCGCACGGTTTCGGTCATGTCTCTGGTGAATGTGCTGTTGCGCAAAACAGGGGTAAGTTCGGGATAAAATTCTGCAATGAAATTAAGCATATATTGGGCTATTTGCACATCGCGGCCCCGGGCACCTTCGCGGATGACGGTCGTAGGTGGGGTGCGGCTAACGCCAATGACAATACCTTCGCTTGTCAGCTCACCCAGGCGGCCAACTGCCGAAAAGGTGCGGGAAATGCGGTTCCAGGTGTTGCGGTCAACTATGCCGTTTGGTGTCATCACACCTAGCTCGCGTATGCTTTGAAAAGCCCGCACCGCCGCCGCTGTTTGCGGCCCAAAAACGCCGCTGACATTGGTAATTGGTGGTATGGCCGGAAAATTGACCCTTATGCGGTTTAGCCATTCCTGCACCCGCCGCACGGCGGGGCCGCTCATGCCTTCGGTAAGGCTAAAGCCGGGGAAGGATTCTGTTACGCCGCCGATATTGTTGGTTTCTACAATCGTAACATCACGGGGATAATAGTGGCGCAAAATTTGTAAGGGGTTTAGCCCCTGCTGGGCTAATGTCACTGTGCCCCATTGCCATAGACCCGGGCACTGCACCCGTCGTCCGTCGCAATATTCAGCAAAAAATGGCTCCAGATGCCCTTCGCGCCTAATGAACCTGTTAAAAATTTGGTCCACCAGCCGGTCTATATTGCTAAAAATTTGTCCGCCGTCCACAAACATTTGGTCGAATTGGGTCGAATTTGTAATATCAAAATTATGCCCGCGCACCCTATACCATTCGGTGAAAATACGGTTAAGTGCCAGGGATATCTGGCAGTAAATATTGGCTTCCAGGGAAGCTTGGGGCCAGGTGGCAAAGATTTCGTGGCTGCATACATTTTTGATGTAGTAGGGGAAGGGGACGCGCACATTGCGGGCGTCACGGTCTGGGCGGCCCAGGTGTACGGTGATAAATTCCGGTATAATAACCTCGCTTAACAAACGGCCTCTTGGGCCTGCATTACTCCACTCCATAAAAGTCTCTTCCGGTGGGTCTACCTGCTTATTAGGTGGTGTGAAGATCTCGTTAACTTCGTCATGCCCCATGTCGGGCAACATATTAACAGGCAGTATGCTGGTAAGGGTGTCAAAAATCTCTACGTCGTGGACGATGGTTGTTGTGAAAGCAGGGGCGGCCACCTTTACATCACAAACCGAATATGGCACACCCATAAAATCAATATCCAGCGTTAGTTCTTTTGCGGGTGCGTCCAGGGGTACCGCCTCTGTTAATCCGCTTTCATCTGTGATTAAACGATGCAAAATCGTACCGTTTTTTGATATTATTACTTCGGCCTGTGCTATGGGCAAACTGCCACTTGCAGCGGTAACAACAACTTCCAAATATCCTCTTCCCATGCTCATCCTCCCGGCAGGGGACTTAAAGGAATCCCCAGTCAAATTCACTTCATAATATGCCGGGTTTTGATTTGTCGAGCCTGTGCAAGTGGATTTTTATGACATATTAACTCGTCAATTTTGTTTTAATTTTAAAGCCGAAGTATAAAACATGCAAAAGCCAAATTACCACAAGTATAACCCGCGGCGCAAATGGCGCAGAAGCAACATGCATCACAAAAAAACTGATGCCCATAAGTGCTGTTATTGCCGCTAGCAGGGTCAGTTTGGACTTGATGGTCATGGTTTTTTTCTTTGCCAGGCCTTCTATGTTGTTTTTGTAGAGACGGGTGGATATAAACCAACTGTTAAGCCTGTCAGAGCTTTTGCCGAAGCATATGGCGGCCAGCAAAACAAAGGGTGTGGTTGGTATTAAAGGCAGCAATATTCCGGCGGCACCCATGCCAAGAAAAAATAAGCCTAAAGCTGCGTATGTATATTTGGCAGGGTTGATTGGTTTCATGCCGCACTCCTTTTTTATAGCTATAATGGCCATAATATATTTACCTTAGCAGGTCAAACCGGTCGGCATCCATAACTTTATTCCACGCCGCGACAAAATCGCACAAAAACTTATCCCCGGCGTCGTCGCTTGCGTATACCTCTGCTATGGCCCTTAATTGCGAATTTGAGCCAAATATCAAATCCACCCGGGTTGCTGTCCATTTTTGTTTGCCTGTTTTTCTGTCTATGCCGTTAAATATATTTTTATCATTGGTGGGCCGCCATTGGGTGTCCATGTCCAAAAGGTTTACGAAGAAGTCATTTGTAAGAATTCTCGGTGTATCGGTTAATACTCCGTGGGGAGAATTGCCGTAATTATTGCCCAAAACCCTAAGGCCGCCCAGCAATACCGTCATTTCCGGTGCTGTTAGGCCCAGCAGCTGTGCTTTGTCAATCAGCAACTCCTCCGGCAATGCAGAGAATATTTGTTGCTGGTAATTTCTAAAGCCGTCATAAAGTGGCTCTAGCACTTTAAAGGACTGTACATCTGTTTGCTCTTGCGTTGCGTCTGTTCTTCCCGGAGCAAAGGGTACGTGAATTGGTGTGCCTGCGTGTTTTGCTGCAATTTCGATGCCCACAGCACCACCAAGAACGATTAAATCTGCAAGGGATATATATTTACCGCCTGTGTTAAATTCGTGCTGAATTTGTTCGTATTTTTTAAGCACTGCTTTTAATTGTTCGGGTTGGTTGACCTCCCAAGAAATTTGCGGCGCAAGCCTGATGCGCCCGCCGTTTGCCCCGCCTCTGCCATCCGAACCCCTAAACGATGCGGCACTTGCCCATGCGGCTTGGATAAGTTGAGGCACTGTTAAACCGGCCTCGGCTATTGTGGCTTTTAAATCTTCAATATCCCGGTCGTTTACAATATACCCGTCGCACCTGGGAACAGGGTCTTGCCACAAAAATTCCTCATCTGGCACATCATATCCCCAGTATAGGCTGGCTGGCCCCATATCCCTATGGGTCAGCTTAAACCACGCCTTGGCGAAGGCATCCGCAAATTTTGCCGGGTTGGCAAGGTAGTCTTTTGCGATTTTTTCGTAGGTTGGGTCAAATTTAAGTGACAAATCCGCCGTAGTCATCATAGGGCGGTGCTTTTTATCCGGAATATGCGCGTCTGCCACCATATCTTCTTCGGCACAGTCCTTAGCAAGCCATATATGTGCGCCAGCCGGACTTTTTGACAGCTCCCAGTCATATTTAAGCAGCACCCTAAGATAACCCATGTCCCATGTGGTGGGGTTTGGTTTCCAGGCACCCTCCAGCCCACTGCCTATGGTGTATTCCGCATTTCCTGTGCCAAAGCTATTTTTCCACCCCAGGCCTTGCTCTTGTATGAGCGCGCCCTCGGGCTCCGGCCCCAGATGCGTGGGCGGCGCGGCACCATGTGTCTTACCAAACGTATGGCCTCCGGCTATTAGCGCAACTGTTTCCTCGTCGTTCATTGCCATTCTGCCGAAAGTTTCCCGCACGTCTTTTACGGATTTTAGCGGTATGGGCTGTCCGTCCGGCCCTTCCGGATTAACATAAACAAGCCCCATCTGCACTGCGGCAAAGGGACCATCAAGCCGTCTGCCGCCTGCATATCTGCCATCATCACCCAGCCACTTTGTTTCCGAACCCCAATATACATCTCCCTGGGGCTCCCACACATCCTCGCGCCCGCCGGCAAACCCTATCAGCCTAACCCCCATGGATTCCATGGCACAGTTTCCGGCTAAAATCATCAAATCTGCCCAAGATATTTTTCTGCCATATTTTTTCTTTATGGGCCACAGCAGCCTTCGGGCTTTATCCAAATTTACATTGTCCGGCCAGCTGTTTAACGGGGGGAACCTTTGGGTGCCGTCCCTTGCCCCACCGCGGCCGTCTGTGGTTCGGTACGTACCGGCGCTGTGCCAAGCCATCCTGATAAACAAAGGCCCATAATGCCCATAATCTGCCGGCCACCAGTCCTGAGAATCCTTCATCATGGCAACAAGATCGTTTTTTAATGCCTGCAAGTCAAGAGTCTTAAATTCTTGGACATAATTAAACGCCTCACCCATTGGGTTGCTTAAATTCGAATTTTGATGCAATACCGTCAGATCCAGTTGGTTTGGCCACCAATCCCTATTGGTCATTCTGCCTTTTGTAAATGAATTTTTGTCCATTCCATATGCTCCCTTATGTTCTATCTACATTATTAATGTACGCCTGTATTTGCGGCAAAAGAACTGGGGCACGGCCGGCTGTTGCAGGGATTATCTCTATTTGGCTATATCAAACTGCAAACGCCCGGTTTTTTCACTTACATAAGGTCGGCGGTTTTGATATATTCATACTTCGGCAAGCGGGCCAATGCGTTGTGCATCGCACACAGGGCCACATACTCATTTCCGTCTCTTATCAAATAACTGCGGTTTAAATGGTCAACGATATGCTCTTTTTGGCGTACAGTTTCTCGTTCGGCAATATCAAAAGGCATATCCGAAAGAATCAGCCAATAATACTTTTGAACACCGCTATGACGGCGTCTGCTGTCAAAATGGTTTGCTTTTGTATCCAGTCCATATATGCAACCTCATCATCCGGCCCAAATAGGTGCAAAAGCCGTAATATCTCAAATTCATAGGCATTATCGGCGACAATATTTGTTTTTGGTGATATGGGAATAATGGTTTGAAGCTTCTTGCCGCCATTGTGTGGCGGTAAGTAAAATTTTTGGATATGCATAGGCGTTAAACGTCCTCATACGTCCATCGGTTATTTTGTTTTCGCGCAGCTGCCGTGCTATGTCCGCTTTTGTCCATCGGTAAATTTTTCGCCTCTGATAAGTGCGCGATTTGTTCGTATCATTAGCTCATAGGCCATCATATTTTTTCACCTCTGTTTGGCTGCCAAAGATGCTGTTTAAGGTCAACATTGCCATTCGATTTGAATGTAACGCCTTCGGATTCCAACATAACTCGTTGCTCAGGCCAGCCCGGTGCTGTTCGCCCCGCACTGTTTACAACACGATGGCTGTTTATTTTCCCTTCCGAAAGCATCATTACCCGCGCTGCATAACGAGAAGCCCCAGGCGAACCAGCCAAAGCGGCAAGCATACCGTATGTAAGGACGCGACCCCTGGGGATATCATTAGTAATGGTATAAATTTTGGATTTTAATGGACTTTGTTTCATGATCTTAGCCTCCGTTATACATTCAGCCACAGAGCAGGTCTTATGTCGCCATCTACCCTATACACATCATCACCGCAAAGAAAAAGCTCACCGTGATATCCAATGCTGTCGGCGGTGTGGCCTCGTCTGCCGGGCGACTGCAACCACCACCAGTCATCCGCCCCCTTGGTGTTTTGCGCTTTGCGCGCATGGTTGTATTGGTTGTAAATGCAGTCGCCGTATGGCGAATAACTGTTTTCGTCACAAGGTGTTATTTTGTCATGCTCCGCCCAATACCAGCCCTTTTTATTTTGCATATCGCCGCTGTCCCAAAATACTGTATTATTTCGTCATAACTTAACAAAAACACTTTATCGAAAGTTAAATTACCCCATTTTGTGCCATGCCAAGGGTTGTTGCGGTCGGTTAGTTTTGTTTTTATTATCCGAGATTTTTCCGCATCGGTAAACCTATCATAAAACTCTCCATTTAAATATCTGCGTAAATTGCAATGTTCCCACGTAATGTCGGTTAAGCCGTCGTCATACGGGGCTTTGCCGATGGTAGTCTCTGTAACAATAAGCGCACTGTTGTCATTAGACGCTTGTTCATGGGGATTTCTTTCGTTGTAACAGCCCGGGTTATAGATCAACTCGGTTGCAAACATTATAGCAGTGATTGGGTGTGGTTGCAACACGATTGGGGGGATGATCCTGTCTCCACCGTAAGTTACTACAGAAATCCTATGACTTACTACGACTTTTTGCCTGGCTGGGGTTTTCGTGCTATAATGAACTAATTACATCATGAAAGGTCGGATGCCTGTGAAGCAAAGCTCATCCAATATGAAGAAAAATGTGCTATTAATGTCTGTGTTGCGCCAACCTATGCGCAACTTGGTGCTGTTTTTGCTTATTGGCGCGGCGGCCTTTGCTTTTGTGTTGCGTACCACGGAGTTTTTGGTGGTACGGGACAGAATTTACGAAATAGGCGGCTTTTATCAGTCTATCGGATTTTTGCATATGCCCGGCGAGGCTTACAGCAATATTATTGACGGAGCCGATATTATTGCCGCCAGCCCCCATATGGGCATAGAAGATAGGCGGCGCGGTGCCGAGGCCGTTATGCACGGCATTCAAAATTATCATACTGCCGGCAAAATTGGTGATGCCGGTGGGGTTATTGTACATGGCACAGAGCTGGCTCATTCTCCCATACCGGAAAGGGTGCATTATGCTTATTTTTATGGCACCATTAATGCCATAAGAGAGTCAAATCACCCCAGAACCGGCCATTTTTTTGAACTGCGCATATCAGTGGATGAAGTTATTATAGGTTTTCCGGAGCATGTAATGGCGGGACATGATATGGTTATGCGATATTTTGCGGCGGATGCCGGCCCGTATGCCCTTGATGATATGGAAATTGGCGAGCGGTATCTTTTGCGGGGTGCTTTTTATTGGGTATCCAGATATGGCAGAGGTACCAGAACTTGGCCGCCTTTTCCGGGCACCGAATGGAATATTTTGTACATGCATCCTCTTATTGACTATCAAGAACTGTGGTATATGCATGTGCCCCAGGGGCAGGTGGATTTTAGTACGCCCGGACTGGAAAGCCTGGCGGCAGATATAGAACGCCAGCATTACAACCATAGTGCGTTGTGGCTGCGCACCACTGCTGATATGACGGCAATGCCCGTGATGCAGGAGGAATTTTCCAGAGTGGTTTTGGCAGAAGGGCGCTTTCTTACCCATGAAGACCATTTGGAACAGCGCCCGGTGGCTGTTATACACGCGTCCCTTGCTATGTTTAGGGGTATAGAGATAGGCGACACCATAACGGTAAGCATACCAAGAGACCAGCGTATTGTTGACACCCATGCTGTTATGCATCTAGGCGGTGGCGCACACGGAAATTTTGTATTTGGCGATGGCATGATGGATTTTGCCATAATAGGTAATCCGGATAGGTTTATTGTAGAAGGGCTGGAACTAGAAGTAGTTGGCACATATATCAAATTGCCCAATTCTCCTGATGGAACCAATTTGCACACTTTTACATCTATCCTTTTTGCAAATTATGTTTATATCCCAGATTCCCTGCTGCCCCCTGGTTTTATGCCCATTGACGCCCTGCATGGATACTCCGAATATTTGTGGGATTCGTGGTACAGTTTTACATTAAATAACTCAAGAAACGAACGGGCGTTTTTAAACGAAAACCGCGATGCTCTGGCTGCTTTGGGCATCGGTGTGCATATTTTGCCATCAGGAGCCGAAGGTTTTTGGGATATGGCAGAGCCTGCTTTGCTGTCCATAACATTTAATGCGGTGATGTTTTGGGTTGTGCTTATACTTGTCTTTGGCCTTATTGCCTTTTTATATCTGCATCAGCGGCGCAGAGATTTTGCCATATTGCGTGCTTTGGGCAATCCGGCAGGTAAGACTGTAAGGCAGGTGGTAACACCAGCGGCTTTGTTTGGTTTGCCTGCCATTGCCATGGGCGGCGCACTTGGTTGGCTTTTGGCTCTTGCCAGTGCCAGGGATACTTTGGAGCCTATGGGTGCTTTTGCGGATGTGGAGATAGCTTTGGATTTTCCGATAATATGGCTGCTTGCTCAACTTTCCGTAATTATCATCATCCTGTTGGCTATGGTGTACGAAGGGGCACATTTAACAAGCAAGCGGCCGGTGTTGGAGCTTTTGCAGGGCAAAACCACAAAGGCCGCCAAAAAGAATGGGGCGCAAAGTGTGGCGCGACCCCCGGCGGCAGCTGTGCAGCACAGTGGTTTTGAGAAAATTAGCAATGCATCCACAGCATCCCTGCTGCACAAGACCACCATAGAGCTTATGCACCCCACAAAAAATTCCCATAAAAACGCGGCCAATGCCCAATTTATTTTGCGCCATATAGTCCGTGCGCCTGTAAAATCCATTTTGACAATGGCAGTGGCACTGTTTTTTGTTGCTGCTTTTGGGGTGCTTAACCAAACCATTATAGGCACAGAAAGAGACATAGAACATCTGTACGACAACACCGTTGTGACGGGAGAATTGGGCCAGCTTAACCCCTTTATGGCCGCTGGTTCCACAGGCATAATGACCCGCCAGACCGTGGATAGAATCTTGAATTTAGGCTATTTTGAAAGCTATTATGCCGAGGCGGGTTTTAACGCATTTATTTTTCATGCCGGGGCTGACGGTAATTTCCCTACCGGTATAGAAGGCAACTTTTGGGATGAATTTTGGCAATACATCAGGGATGAATATTTTGGCTTTCCGGCGCGAAGAATGGACGGTATGCTTGCTTTTAATAATTCGGAAATATTTATGGAGGAATCTAGCCAACAACACAATATGCCCGGTGGTCTTTCTCCAGATATTATTGATTTTGCCGGTGTTGGTGTGGCAACAGACCCGCTGGAGATACAATTTGCCCCGGGTTTTGGCTGGGATGACTTTGTATACGATGATTCATCCTTGCAAACACCGGTGCCTGTCATATTGTCCGTTCGCACCTTAGAACAAAGGGGCCTTGCCGTGGGCGACACAGCTTTTGTGGGTCACACCCGCACTAATTCGCGCAGAGCTGTGGAATTTCCTATAAAAATCATTGGCGAACACAATGGCGGTGTCAGCCGGGATATCGGGAGCAATGCCACGCTTTTGCCTCTTTCGGCTTTGGCTTATGTCCGCGGGCAGCAGATGGAATATACAGTATTTCGTTTTGAAATAGACCCAGCATACAACAGGGAAATAACCACCGTACGCAGCGACATAGAATCTATAGCAGGAGCCCGAACCCAATCTATACGTATGCCTCTAAGTGTCTTAATTAATGACAACGAACTACGCACGGTGGTGGGCAGTTTGGAGCAAAATCTATATCTTTTGCAGCTGCTGTACCCAATGGCCATAATGCTGTCGGTTGTTATAGGCATCGGCATGGCAATGCTACTAATGCTGCAAAGTGCCAAAACCGCCGCCATTATGCGGATATTGGGTTATGGCAAAGGTCATGCAAGGGTAATGCTATGTACAGAACATATAATTGTGGCCATATGTGGCATTATAACAGGCTTGGCGGCCATGCCATTGTTTGGCATCGACCTTACCGTGCAGCTGCCGCTGCTGGCTGGGTTGTACTTGGCCGGTGTGGCCATAGGCTCTACAGCAGGCGCGGCTATCATAACCAGACGCGAACCCCTGGAATTGCTGCAAGTGCGAGAGTAGGGATATTTTGCAGGGGCGGATTTCTGTATCCGCCCGCCATAGGAGGAGAATTTCATGTTAAAAATAGAAAATGTAAACTATCGTTATAAAAACAGCGATCGGGACGTACTTAAAAATGTATGCGCTAATTTTGAAGGGGGCAAAATCCATGCTGTGGTAGGCCCATCAGGCAGCGGCAAAACCACATTGCTGTCCATAATGGCCGGGCTGGACAGACCATCCACAGGTTCGGTTGCAATAGACGACGATGAACTGGCCGCTATGGATCTGGATCAATACCGTAGAGAGCGCATAGCTATGATTTTCCAGGCTTTTCAGCTGTTTCCCCTGCTTACTGCCATAGAAAACGTATGCATCCCTATGCAAATGAATGGCCTGAGCAAAAAAGAAGCCCGCGAGCGGGCAAAGGATTTTTTGGAATCTGTGGGCATAGACGAAACCAAGCACAAACGCTATCCAGCCAACCTATCCGGCGGCGAACAACAGCGCGTGGCCATAGCTCGCTCCCTGTCTTCGGGAGCGAAGGTAATTTTGGCTGACGAGCCCACGGGCAACCTGGATGTGGCCAATGGCGATGCTGTTATAGCCATTTTGCGCAAACTGGCTCACCAAGACGGCTATTGCGTCATAATTGTTACCCATAATATGGAAATTGCCGACGAATCTGATGTAGTATATCGTATGTCCGACGGCGTGTTAACTGTGGTGTAACCTGCTCCCTCGCGCTTCTACACACTACCCGACCCATAAGTAAACCCGCGA
>WQVZ01000043.1 GCA_009785595.1 Defluviitaleaceae bacterium
GATGTTTACTTCTTGACCAAAAAGCGCGGCTGTAAAGTATATTCTTTGCCATGGGGCGTTTTTGTTAACGTTAATCATGTTAACATAACCTTGGTTGTTCCATATGCGGTTAACGGTTACATGGGCCATGGCGCATGTACCGTCCGGGAACACTGCTTCTACTTCCAGCTCGACATAAGGCACATTTGCATTGGCTCCGTTTAGTTGTGTCCACATGCGTATTGTGCCTGCAAGGGATGTGTTGTTGTCGTTGCCATTGTTAAATACGGAAAGAGTAAAGGTAGGTGCGGCGGGATTGGTCACGAGGATGGTACCGGTTATAACCACATTATTGGGGTTGGTAACATGACCAAGGGTGGCGGTCCACCTGAATGTATTTGTTTGTTCAAAGCCCGGGTTAAAGGGGGTATCATCCGCATTGGCTAATGTCCACACAACAGGAAGTGCGGTGATGGCAGGGTTGGATGTTGCAACGTCAATTGTGCCGACAAGTGTAGTCAGAGCAACAATTGCGGCGGCTTCGTCAGCGGCACGGGCGGTAAGTGTAAGGTCTGCCGGGGCTTGTGCGCTTACAAGGAATGGGTTGCAAACCACACAGCAGGCAAAGTTACATGCAGCATCCGCACAAGGGCTTAGGCAAGGGGTTCTGCCGCAGTCTGTGCATGTTACGGTTACTTGGCTGTGCATAGTTGCGCCGGTTAGCCTTATTTGATAACCCCAGTTTTCGGCGGCACTTGCGGCTGCACCCGTCCAATGTTCGGTTGGTGCGCCGGTCACTACCAGCCACAGATATCTGGTGTCTTCCGGCACAACAAAGCTGCCGGAGGTTTCCGGATTATCAAAGGACGCAGAGAACATATCACCATAATGACGGGTACCATCGGCTGTTTTTGCCAAAAAGCCATAATGCCAGCCGGCAAGATGTCTTCTGGCTTCAGTAATTGGGAAATAGGTGTGGTCAAGACCCCTAAAGTCTGCGGTGACTTCGGTGCCGTATGCGGGTACATTAAGACGTATGGCGTTGTAACCATAGCTGTTGGGCACACGGTTGGCGGCTATTCTATGCCAGTCGCCTATTCTGGTAAAAGCGCTTCTGTGGTCGGTTATAAAGCGGGCGTTTACGTCTCTTACATGGTCAAGATCCCACGTAACAAACCTGCGGCTTGCTTCAAAAATTTCGGCGTTAAACTGCGCTTGGTCAATGCCGAAATATGCTTTGTATGTTTCTATTACATTGGTGCCGCCAAATGTGGAATTACGAGACAGTCTGCCCATAATATCCTGGCCGTGCAGCTCTGCCCAGTACATAAACACCATAGGGGCGCGGAAAAGCTGGGATGTATGCTGGAAACCAAGATGGGTGGCAGTGGACATAAATTCTGGGCCGTGATGCTCGTAATGGAACCAATGTGGATACATTTGCCATACTTTAAATTGGGCAAGGGTTTCCAATAATCCGCCGCCAAATGATTGAGGATAATGCAATGGCTTGGAAAGTTGGAAAGCATGACCGACTTCGTGTACAAATGTTGGGAATTCCATTGCACGGGTAATGGGGTTGGTTTGCGGACGCGACGGCCATACGGACTGTGTGATGTTGCCCAGATGGGTTACACCGGCAACGGTTGTGGTGCCGCCGGATGCCGACCAACCGGAATCATAAACCAGGTTTGCGCGCATACGGTGGGTATCCCATCTGTGGTTAACATATGGGCTGCCGTATCCAAGGTCATCACGAATAAATTCAAAAATTTTGTCAATTTCTTCTGCAATGGCTTCTAATTCAAGACGCAGGGCTTGGCGTACGCGTGGGTCGTCTGGTCTGCCAAATTCGGCCCATTGCCCAGTATGCTGCCAAGTAAGTATAAAGTGCTCTGTTTCGATGCTGGCTTCTTGTCTGTACAGACCTGTAAAGTTAACCAAAGTTATCTTATTGGCATTGTGATGCTCTTCGCAATCAGAGGCCAGGCAAAGACGGGCTATAAGTCCGCAGGTATTGCAATGCAACATACAATTAAGACGGAAGCAGCCGTCAGTTATACACATATTTTGGTGCGCGCCCACTATAGGGCCCACAACCGCGGTATGTACGGGGCCGCCGGCAACAACTTCGCCTATGGAATGAGCAGAAGCTCTTAGCCAAAAACCGGTGTCGGCCGGGGCTATTTTATAATCACGGCCGATTGCGTCTGCAATAGCTGTCCATGGGCCGTCTGCCGATATGCCCCTGTACCATTGTATAACCACATTAGCCTGGTGCATTGGTCTGCCCGCAGGGCTAAAGGTTACAACACCGGTGCGCAGACGGGCGTATGTGTTAATGTGGCCGTCTCTTTGCGCAATATTGCCTATCGAGACGAGGTTAACCACGTCAAGACCAAGTATGGGGCCAACAGCCGCGGAAAATACGGAGTCGCCAAAAACATAAGGGCCGTCGGGGTATGCTCTTAATCTTATAAACGCGCCTTCATCGGCTATAGTAATTGTATAATCACGGCCGGTTGCGCCTGCAATAGCCATCCATGGTCCATCGGCGGCAATGCCTCTGTACCACTGATATGACACCTGGGCAACATAAGTCGGGTGGCTTTGTACATCAAAGGCTGGCACGCCGGCCCTAAGTACGCTATCGCGATGAAGATTGCCTGTAACCTGCACAATATTGCCGATAGAAATAAGCTCGGCAGGTCTAAGACCCAATATTGGGCCTGTAGCAACAGAATACACAGGGCCGCCGGAAACAGCAGGGCCATTGGAATATGCCCCAACTCTTAACCAAGAGCCGGTGTCTTCTGTGGTTATTATGTAATTTTGGCCAACAGCACCCGGAATAGGTGCCCACGGGCCATCGGCCGAAGTACCTCTGTACCATCTAAGCAGCACTTGTCTGTCTTGATACCATGTAGCGGGTGCATCAAAAGCAACTGCACCGGCTCTAAGTGCGCTTTGTACATAAAGATCGCCGGCCGCTTGTACGATTTCGCCTATAGATGCAAGACCGACAGGGGCGGTAGAAGGCGGCGCAGTGAAAACTTCCAATGCGGCTATGCCAACACCAGGGGCATTGCCGCCTGTTTTTGCGCCATAAATTTGCAATCTTACGCTGTTGGTGGTGATAGTTTCCGGAAATTCTACAATATTCCATACAGAATTACGCGCCCATGTGGCAGGTGCAGGCCAGGGGCGGTTTGCCGGGTTTGTGCCGGAATTTGCGTCCACTCCTATTGGGGAATTAGGATCCGCAACACCTACACGAGCGGCATTGTTAGGTAGTGGCGTGTATGGGAAGACATTTTCCCATTGGCCTTGAGCGTTCATAAACTGCACATTGGCCGCATTAGGCCAACGCACACCGGCATCGGTAAAAATATGCCACATTACGCGCAGACCGTCAATTTCGTACTGTCTGTCCCAGGCAAGCTGGAACCAAATTGGACTTTCTTGAGACCCCACGTTTGCCGCAGCGCCCCAGGAATTCCAGTGGTTGTTACCGGCGGCGGTAGGGATGGTGCCGTTAATGGCAAGGTTTGGTGTGTTACCGCCATTGGTATGCTGGGCGGTAGCCGTGGCTATGCGGGCAATATTGCCTTGGGCCAGGGTTGTTGGGTTTGCTTGTGTCCAGTGGGTTGGAAAATCCAAAGCGTCCGTAGCTTCTTCAAGATCAGCATTGCCCGCAAAAACTGTTAAAGGAAATGCCGCAAAAATCATAATAAGCGACAAAATCCATGCAGTAATGCGGCCAAGGCCTTTTGCATTTCTTTTTTTCATTCTTTTTTCTCCTTTCGTTTTTTAAAGCACATTTGCCGGCTTACACGTCGGCCTCGATACTTATTATTGTTTACAGCACAGGCCTCCTTTCCAAAATTTTCATTCTTGCCATAAGTGTACTATACTCGATGAATTGTGTCAAGAGTGCTTGTGGTAGGTGCGGCCTCTGGCCATCTGCCATCTTAGCTAATCCGACCGGTTTTTTACAATATACGCCACCAAACCGGCAATTACCAGCGCACCGCCCAACACGGTTTGTATGGGGGGTATTTCTGACAAAATAATTATAGCCAGGATGCTTGCAAAAAGCGGCTCGCACAAGGTTGCCAGAGAAACAAGGAAGGCTCCGTGGAATTTTAGCAGCATATTGTACAGCGTATGCCCGCCGATGGAGCACACAACTGCCATTGCCGCTATATTTGCAAACTGACCAAGACTGTAGGGCGCAAGAGGCTGGGCAAATATAATGCAGAAAAATAGCAGTATCACGGCAGAGGCCCCGTACACCAAAAAAGAATAGGCGGCAGTGGTAACGCGCTTGCGCACCTCTTGGCCTATTATCAGATAAACTGAAACAGAGGCCGCGCCGGCCAGGGCAAGCAGGTTTCCTTGCAGGCTGGCAAGACCTTGTCCGTCTCCTGCTCCTGTGGTTATTATAATTGTGCCCGCAAATGCTGTGGCCAGGCAGAACAGCAGTACCTTGCCGGGTTTTTTCTTGAAAAATACCCCATTAAGCACCGCCACAAAGATGGGGCTGCACGAAACCAGCACGGTTGAAGCCATTACAGTGGTCATGGAAAGCGAAGCTATCCATGTGGCAAAATGCAGGGCCAGAGCCAGACCGGACAGGCCGCACAACAGCAGGTCGCGGTGGCTTATTCCGTTTAACTGGCCTTTGCGATAAACCAAAGGCACGGCCAAAAGCGCCGCGGATATTGCCATGCGATAAAAGGCAATAACCAGCGGCGGCATTATGGACAGCCGTATAAATATTGATGATGCCGACGTAAATAAAACGGCGGCCATGACTAGGTATTGAGGTGGTTGTTTTAACATATTGGGGGCACCCCTTGAAACAACGCGGCCAGCGTTTCTCTGGCTAATTTAATTTCGGCAGCAGGATTTGTTGAATAGCCTTCAACGCTTAATTTGCCGTTATAATTGATTGATTTTAGGGCATTGGCAAATGGCGCAAGCCTTGATTTGTCAAGGGGCAGACCCCTGCCGGTCAGAGCGTCGGCTATATGGGCGTGCATAAATATGGCTCCATCATCGGCCAGAGTTTTAATCACGTCCACAGGCTCGTTTTCTGTTTCCATATGATAAAAATCCACCAAAAGGCCAACATTGGGGCAGTTCACAAGCTTTGCCAGATGTGCCCCTTCGGTCAGACTGTTAATGATATTGGATTCTGTTTTGTTAAGACTTTCGATAGCTATATTTATGCCATGAGGCGTGGCCTTGACAGATGCCATTTTAAGCGCGCCTACAAGCTGGCATAGGGCGTCGGTCACATCAAACCCCGGTGCCACATTTCTTGCTCCGGAGCTTCCGAACACAATCACTTTTGCGCCAAGCTTATTGGCCCTGTGTATGGCTTTGTCCATATACTGCTCAATTGTGGTCTCACAGACGTTAGACCCCGTCAGCTTTATATGCGCGGGAAAGAAATTGTTGCAAGCCTCGCAGGGTATGCCAATGCTTTGCAGATACTTTATGGCGGCGGCAAATTCTGTATCGTCCAGCTCCATGGTTTGCGCCAGTGGAATTTCGACGTAGTCAAAGCCATTTGCGGCAAGGGTGGCAAGGGTGTTTAGGCCAAGGGGATCCGCGTTTGTTGCGAACATGTTTATGCAACAACCAAATTTTATCAAAATATTCACCTCATGTTTTCCAACATAGCTTTTACGCGCCCAAAGCCCGTATCGCCGCTGTTAAACACCGGCACCTTGGTGTTTGCCAGGTGCAGCGCCAAGGCAGACATAGAAAGTTGAGCCATAACTATGCTGTCAACTTCGGCGGACAGTTTATCAATCGCTTCAAGGAGCATGGAATTATGGGCATCAACATTGCCTTTTTGCAGTTCCGCAAAGGCCTGTCCACAAAGTACCGTTTTTACTTCGACGTCCTTGCCAGCTTCAGCGGCTGCTATACGCAGCAGTCTCTCCGACGATGGCACTGTTGTCTCCAACGTCGCCAGCAATCCCACGCGATGGCCGATTTTAACGGCTTCTTCCATCATGGGGCGGTCTATTTGCGCAATGGGGGTATTTATCATGGGACGAGCAAGCTCGGCGGCATAATTAAATGTGGAGCAGGCCAGCAAAATCAAATCCACCCCGGTTTCTTCAAGATTGTGGGCGTATTGCACAAATTTATAATAGTTAACTTTGGGTATCACACCAACCCCGGCGGCGATGTTGTCACGCTGTATGGTGTCGTCTACCATATGACATATTGTCACATCTGGGATGTATTTTTGGATATAAGGCTCCATGGCGCGGGTGGTTATGATATTGGCATGGATTATGCCCAGTGTTTTGTTTTTTGAAGTCATTGGTCATTCCTCCATCCGGCGTTTAGTATGTCGCCACCACAGTGAATTCCTCACGGCCGGGTATCAACCTAACATTAATCTCCCTTTTTTTACCAGGGAACATGGTAGATTTGCCTTCGGCTTTAAGCTCGCCTTTGGCATCATCCCACACAAAATGGGTTACGGTATTTTCACCCCGAGTATAACCCATGCTTATGCCGTCGTCTTCGTAAAGGGTATATGTGCCGTCTTTACCGGTGTAAATTTCTATGGTCAATGGGTCAAAATCATCTTTTTTGGCGGTGTCCACATATTGTACAACGGGAGCCTTGGCTATTATGCCGCCGGCAGGTGCATATACAGGTATACGGTCAAGCCCGGCTTCCACGTCTTTATATCCGCCGCCCTGCACCTTTTCGCCCGTCCAATAACAGTAAAAATCACCCTGCGGGAAATAGACCCCACGGCCCGCGGCACCTTTTGCCGTGACGGGTGCCACAAGCAGACTGTCACCAAACATATATTGATCCCCAAGCCCGGCAGCGATGTCGTCGGTGGGATATTTAAACCACATGGGGCGCAGCATAGGCAGCCCTTTTGTAGCTTCGTAGGATAAATTGTAGATGTACGGCAAAAGCTCGTACCGGGCATTTAGCATGTCCCTACATATAGGCTCCACCCGCGTGTCTGGCATTATGCTTTCCAAAGGCTTTGTATCATGCCAAAAATTCTTTGTTAGTTCAAGAGGGATTTCGTCAAGGGAGTTAAACATTGTCCATCCCCACGGGTTGCGTAGGAAAGACGACCTGCCGTGGCCCCGCATCATAGGAGTAAATACGGAGTGTTGGAACCAACGGATGAACAACTCGCCGTCAAATTCCGCATCAGAGTAAAATCCACCGGTGTCCGTACCCCAATATGGGCTGGAGCTTAGCGCGGCGTTAAGGCCTATAGGTACTTGATTTTTAAGGGTTTCCCATTTGCTGTCCACATCACCCGTCCATATGACGCCGCCCCATTTGTTTGCACCAGGAAAGGTGTTGCGCTGCATTTGGAAGGGCCTTACGTCAGGATTTAGCTGCAAACTGCCTTCATAATACATGCGCCAGCGGGCAAGGCGCGCCCGCATGTCCACTTCGTCAGCATCATCGGGCCACCAGCACTCGTTTTTGGCTTGTCCGTACAGTTTTACATGTTTTTTCCAGTAATTCTTAACATGGTCGTACTCCATAGGGCTTACGTCGGCATCGCCTATTTTGCCATGCAGGCCGGAGTAACACCGGGTTATGTGCAGGTTTATTTTGTAGCCCATGTCATGCAGCTCCTGCATGGTTTTTTCAGGCTCTGGAAAAGATTCCGGGTGCCAGTCAAACACACCGTTAAATACATTCCAACCATTATCACAATATCCCGTGCCCAGGTATATAAGCATATCGCAAGGTATTTCATTATCCCGCATATATTGGGCAGTTTTTTTCACATAATTTACACCGTTGTGTACCAGAGTGCGGTAGCTTTGTTGATAACCAAAGGCATATTTTGGTAGCATTGGTGGCATACCTGTTAATTTGTAATATTCTTGTGTGGCGGTTTCGGGCTTGTCCGCATCTATAACAAAAATATCCGCATATGCCAGCGGTTCCATGGGCTTTTTGCAAAACACACCTTTTTCGCCCTCAAGATTGATAATGCTCTTCCAGGGCTGGTGAAAATACAACGCCCAGCCGCCTGTGCTGATAACCAACGGGGTAGGGGAGGTGGCAGAATAAAGCTCCATTATGCCCCGCACCTGGCCGTTTACTTGCAGGTCATATGTCGCGCCCTTGCGGTCAAAATGCTTGGCATAGCCGTGGCCCAGACCAAAAATGCGCCCTTTGTCCAGAGGGAAGGTCACAGAGCCGGTTTTGCCGCATATGTTTAGTGTTTGGATATGTTTGTTGTCTTTAAATATCTTGATGGAAAACTCCTTGTAGTTTACGATGGCAGTAAAGCCATCAATTTTGTATGCGGCTTCTCCTTCGCCGCCGTGTGTAGCTATGGGCGGCTCGTTCCATTGTCTGTCTTCATCAAGATCAAGGGTGGAAAATACGTCTTTTACTGATTCTTCCACAGGCAAAATCGCTACCCTAAATGTCTTGCATGTAAGTGCCTCAAAACATACCTTTACTGGCACACCATCAATTTTTAAAGTATTCATAATTATCAAACCCTCCTCATTATTTTCTTATTTCCACATCGTATAAAGCTTCATAAAATTTCGCAGTAGCCGAATGGTCACTTTGTCCTTCGCCCCGACCCCTTAAATATTGCACCGCCTGAAAAACCTGGGCTGTAAGCAACAGCGGCACGCCAAGGTTTTCCGCCGTATCAAGAGCATTCGTAAGGTCTTTGGAGTGCAAATCAATTTTAAAACCGGGTTTAAAATTGCCGTCTAAAATCATTGGCACCTTGGCGTTCATCACCGTACTGCCTGCCAGACCGCCTTTTATAGCGTCAAAAACCGCACGTGGATCAACCCCTGCCTTGGTTGCCAAGGCAAAAGCCTCCGACACAGCGGCTATGTTTAATGCAACAATTATCTGGTTTGCAAGTTTTGTGGTGTTGCCGCTACCCAGTGCTCCAACCAGCACAACCGAAGCACCCATGTGTTTAAGCACAGGTTCTGCCTGGGCAAAGTCCTCCTGCATGCCGCCCACCATAAAAGACAGCGTGCCGTCTATGGCCTTGGGTTCGCCGCCGGAAACAGGCGCGTCCATAAAGCGTATGCTCTTTTCGGCCAGTGCCGCGCCCACTTTTTGGGATACCAGCGGCGCAATAGAGCTCATGTCCACAACAAGGGTGCCGGGTTTGGCATGGTCAAACAGTCCGCCCGCACCAAGAGTCACTTCTTCCACCTGAGGCGAATCGGGAACCATAATCAGGATAATCTCGGCATGATCAGTCGTTTCTTTGATGGAACTACAGGCTTTTGCACCTGCCGCCGCGATCTCCCGCATGTTTTCGGGAACAATGTCATACACATAAAGCTCGTAACCTGCTTTCAGCAGGTTTTTCGCCATGGGTCGGCCCATTATGCCAAGCCCTATAAAGCCTATTTTCATTATATACTACCTCCTGCCGTTTTCGGGCGGCCGCAGGCCGCCTCTACAATGTTTTCGACTGTAAGGCCATAGTGTACTAAAAGTTCATCATAGGTCAGTGCCGATGTGCCGAATTGGTCATCAATGCCAACATAGCGTATCGGGCGCGTTAAGTTGCCTTGCAAGGTCTCAGAAATAGCACTGCCAAGGCCGCCGACTATGGAATGCTCTTCTGCTGTCACAACAAGCTCGGCTTTGGCCGCCAAAGCTAAGACCGCAGCTTTGTCCAGGGGCTTTATGGTGCCCACATTTGCCACCGTGGCGGCAATGCCTGTTTCCGCCAACTTTTCTGCGGCTTCCAGTGCCATAGAGACCATTATGCCCGTGGCAAAGATAACCACGTGACTTTCCGCACCATCTCGCAAAACATCAATTTGCCCTATTTTATATTCTCCGACGGACTCTGTTAAAATAGGTAAATCACTGCGGTTCACTCTTATATAACACGGCCCGGGATGATCCGCCATAGCTCGCACCATCTTTTTTGTCTGGTGGGCATCGGCAGGGGAAAGCACGGTCATGCCGGGTATGGCTCGCATTATGGCAATATCCTCCACGGACTGATGGGTAGAGCCATCGCCAAAATCAGACAAGCCGCAGCTTGAGCCGCATATATTAAAATTAAGACCGGCAATGGCACCCACGCGTATTTGGTCATATGCCCTGCCGGTGGCAAACACGGCAAAAGTGCTGCAAAATGGCACCTTGCCCGCAAGACTAAGCCCCGTGGCCACAGAGATCATATTGGCTTCGGCTATGCCCATTTCAAAGTAACGGCAGGGGAACTTCTCTTCAAACATAAAGCTCATTGTAGACTTGCCTAGGTCGGCTTCCAGCACCACAATACCTTCATGCTCTGTGCCAAGCTCGACCAATGCCTCACCGTATGCTATTCTCTGGCTTTTTACGTCCATTTGCTCACCTCCCCAATGGCTGTTTCCAACTGCCGGGCCGTCATAATTCCGTTATGGAACGCCGCCGTATTTTCCGCAAAAGAAACACCTTTGCCTTTTACTGTATTAGCGATAATAATAGTCGGTTTGTCCTTGGTTTTGGCCGCTTCCTCCAGGGCCCACAAAACCATGGCTGTGTCATGGCCGTCAATTTCAATCACATGCCAGCCGAAGGCCCGCCATTTATCACCATGGGGATTTGTGTTAAAACGGCTGTTTATAGGCCCCATGGCCCCAAATCCGTTGCGGTCCAGGATGGCCGTAACGCCGTCTAGCCCATAAAACGAAGCCGTCATGGCCGCTTCCCATATTTGGCCTTCTGCCAGTTCGCCATCACCCAGCATAACATAAACCCGCGCCGGACTTTTGTCCAGCCGCAGGCCCAGGGCAATGCCGCAGGCAATGGACAAACCCTGGCCCAATGAGCCCGTGTTGGCCTCTATGCCTGGTGTGTGTCTGATATCCGGATGGCCTTGCAGTGCAGAACCCAGTGATTTCACTTCCTTTAGGTGCGTCTTATCTATGTAGCCAATTTCGGCCAGCGCCGCGTATTGTATAAGAGCCGCGTGACCTTTGCTTAGAATAAACCTGTCCCTGTCCTTAAATTTTGGGTCTTTGGCGTCCAGCTTCATTGTGTCAAAATAAAGGGCTGCCACAACCTCTGCGGCAGAATTTGAGCCGCCAAGATGCCCCTGTTTGCCTTCGCCTATCATTTCCAGCACGCTTAGCCGCAGTTTATTTGCCATAAACGCAACCCTTTCGGCCCGTTTTGTGTACTTTTCTCTTGTATTTACTGCCAAAACATCACCTCCGGATACAAGTTACCTCCATTATACCTTTAAAGTTGCATCGTTGTCGAGGGGTATTTTGGCACAATTTGGGTGGCACGAAAGATTTTTAAAATAATACTTGACAAAATATATCAAGTATAATATAGTTATCATTAGAGAGGATTGGTAAAATGCTGTTGACCAAGGAGTGTGACTATGGCCTTAGGATTATACGCGCATTGTCCGGCGGCGAAAAAAAGACGGTGGAGGCCATATGTGAAGCCGAGCGTATTCCGGGCAAGTTTGCGTATAAAATCCTTAAAAAATTGGAAAATGCCGGTTTTTTAAAGAGTTTGAGAGGCCGCGACGGCGGATATCAGCTTATTAAACCGCTACATGACTTTACCCTGCATGATGTGATAATTTCCGTGGACGAAAGATTGTTTGTGTTTGAATGTTTATGTGAAGGGGCATCATGCCCTCTTAACACGCTGGGTGCGCCCTGCGCGGTGCGCAAAGAGTTTGCCCATGCCCAAAGTGCGTTGGAGGATGTGCTAAACAGAAAAAGCATGTATGAAATCATTAATGGGAGAGTACAAGAGCAAAATAGTGAACAATAGCGGGTGCAGCAAACAGCACCCCTACGCAATATAAATAAGGGAGGAATGCTTTGTGACACAAAGATTTAGCTGCACAACTTGTGCCAGCGCGGACAAAACCCTGGAGTGTTTTGTGGCGGATTTGCCGCTGGAGACCTCGTTTCATAGGGTAGAATCACAGGAAATAAAATGCGGTTTTGGCTTGCAGGGCGTATGTTGCCGCCTGTGTGCAAACGGACCATGCCGCATTACGCCGGATTCTCCAAAAGGAGTTTGCGGTGCCAATGCAGACACCATTGTTGGCCGCAACTTTTTGCGGTCTGTGGCGGCAGGTTCCGGCTGCTACATTCATGTTATCGAAAACACCGCAAGAAATCTGAAAAACACAGCCATTGCAAAAGGCGAGCTTAAAGGCAAAAAAGCCCTGGAAAGACTGTGTGGTATGCTGGACATCAGCGGAACAGACGAATGGGACAAAGCTGAAAAAATTGCTGATGCTGTTCTTGCCGACCTTTACAAGCCATTGTTTGAAGAAATGTCTTTGACAAAAAACATGTCTTACGAGCCACGGTATAAGCGCTGGCAAGAGCTTGGTATTTTGCCTGGCGGCGCAAAATCCGAAATAGTTGCGGGCGTAGTAAAAAGCTCTACCAACCTAAATTCTGACCCAGTAGATATGCTGCTGCATTGTATGCGTCTGGGCATATCTACAGGTATCTTCGGCTTAACGCTGACCAACCTGCTTAACGACGCACTTATGGGCGAGCCCGAAATACGTATGGCCTCCGTTGGGTTAAGAGTTATTGACCCGGAATACATAAACATCATGGTAACAGGCCATCAGCATTCGATGATTGCATACCTGCAAGAGTGTCTGACGGACGAAGCAATAGTGAAAAAAGCCCAGGAAGCCGGTGCAAAAGGAATTAAATTGGTCGGCTGTACATGTGTGGGCCAAGACCTACAGGTGCGTGGTGCCCATTGCACGGGCTTTTATGATGGCCATGCCGGCAACAACTTTACCAGCGAAGCGATATTGGCCACCGGGGCAATTGATGTTGTTTTGACAGAATTTAACTGTACCCTGCCTGGTATTGAGCCCATTTGTGATGCCCTGCAAATTAAACAAATATGCATAGACACCATTGCGAAAAAAGCCAATGCCCAAACCGTGGATTATTCTTTTGACGAGCGCGAAAAAGCTACAGCGTTTATACTTGACGAAGTTATCGCCACATATAAATCACGCCGCAGCCAAGTGCCGTTAAATATGCTGCCCGAACACGGAAATGACAATACCCTTACGGGCCTTAGCGAAGCGTCATTAAAAGGCTTTTTGGGTGATACCTGGCAGCCGCTTATCGACCTTATTGTATCAGGACAAATAAAAGGTCTGGCAGCCGTTGTTGGTTGCTCTAATCTTACAGGCGAAGGCCATGATGTATTGACTGTAAAGCTGACACAAGAGCTTATTAAGAAGGATATTTTGGTGCTGACGGCCGGTTGTTCTTCCGGCGGCATAGAAAATTGCGGCCTTATGTCACCGGAAGCGGCAGAACTAGCCGGCCCCCAATTAAAAGCCGTGTGCCAGGCGCTGGGTATACCGCCTGTGCTTAACTTTGGCCCATGCTTGGCCATAGGCCGCCTCGAAATAATAGCCATGGAGGTTGCCCAAGCTCTTAATATTGATATACCACAACTGCCCTTGGTGTTGTCTGCACCACAGTGGCTGGAAGAGCAGGCTTTGGCCGATGGTGCATTTGGTCTTGCTCTTGGCTTGCCAGTACACCTTGGTTTGCCGCCATTTGTCACCGGCAGCCCCATAGCCGTACAGGTATTGTGTAAAGATATGCTTGAGCTGACAGGCGGGCAGATATTAATTAACGGCGATGCGGCGGAGTCTGCCAATTTGTTGGAAGACATCATCATCCAAAAACGCAAAGGCCTGGGCCTTTCATAAAGGGGGAGTGGAGTATGAAGCGTATTTTAATTGATTCGAGTAAATGCGCGGGCTGTAAAAACTGCTCCATAGCCTGTATGCAAGCCCGCAGACCCGATGGAAGCGTGTATGATATTGACCTTACAAGTCCGCAACATGAATCCCGCAACACAATTTTGATAAACGCGCAAAAGCAGTGCAAGCCGCTGTTTTGCCGCCATTGCTCTAACCCCGCGTGTGTTAAAAGCTGCATGAGCGGCGCAATGGTGAAAAGCCCGGAAACAGGGCATGTGGGCTATGACCCGGAAAAATGCGCCGAATGCTTTATGTGCGTGATGAATTGTCCTTTCGGCGTATTAAAGCCCGACCGTGCCACCGGCACATATGTGGTTAAGTGCGACTTTTGCGCAGACCACAACAGCGAACCCCAATGCGTGAAAAATTGCCCCACAGGGGCGATACGTGTAGAGGAGGTGGAACAATGAAGCATATTATTATAGGTGTGGGTGCTGCGGGAATTTCGGCGGCACGTGCCATACGCAAGCACCGCCGAGATGACGAGATTTTAATGATATCCACGGATGACGCAGTGTACTCACGTTGTATGCTACACAAGTACATAGGCGGCGGACGCAGCGTGGGAGAAATGTCCTTTGTACCCGACAATTTCTTTGAAGACAACAATATAAGTTGGCGTAACCGTACAACAGTTACCGAAATAGACACGGCCAATAAGCGTGTTGTTTTTGAGGGCGGCAGCGAAAATTATGACCGCTTGCTTATTGCCACGGGGGCTAAAAGTGTGTTTCCGCCTATTGACGGATTAAAAGGAGCCACCGGCATATACGGCCTACGGGATCTGCCAGACGCAAAGGCCATACGCGAAAAAGCCGGCGGCGCAAGCAATATCGTCGTCATCGGTGCCGGACTTGTTGGCTTGGATGCCGCATATGGCTTGGTTGAAATGGGCAAAAAACCCGTGGTGGTAGATATGGCCACCCATGTTTTGTCAGCAAATTTGGATGAGCCAGCTGCGGCTGTGTACCAGGCCAAATTTGAAGAAGCCGGGTGCGAATTCCGCTTTGGCTGTAAAGTCAGTAGCGTAAAACAAAACGCCGCAGGAGAGGTAAGTGCCATAATTTTGGATGGCAAAGAGGAGCTGGCATGTGACCTTTTGGTTGTGGCAGTAGGTGTGCGGCCAGAAAACGGCCTTCTGCCAAGCAATAGTATTGATGAGTATTTATCGGTTGGAACTGATGTGTATGTGGCAGGGGACGCAACCGGTTTTTCACAAAGCTGGCCCAGCGCCATTGAGCAAGGCGAAGTTGCCGCGCTAAATATGTGCGGCATTATCACACCATATGACGAAATTCTTGCCTTAAAAAATACTGTTAACTTCTTCGGCATTGCCTCTCTTTCTGTGGGCCAACTTGTGCCCGCACCGGGAGATACCTGCGATGTACGCGAATCCAAAGGCCGCTATCAAAAAATTATTAGCCGCGACGGGGTGCCCGTTGGCGTTATATTGCAGGGAGATATCTCACGCAGCGGCTTTTGGCAGCATTTGGTAAAAAATAAAATCAATATTGCCGATATACCAAAGCCCATATGGAAAATGTCATTCGCCGATTCCTATGGACTGGATGAAAACGGCGAATATGAATGGATGACATAGTAATATAGCAAGCTCGTTTACAGGGGCGACCGTATTTAGGTTGCCCCTTTTGGGGTCGGATAGTATTTTCTCATATATGCCCATGGTTTGTATTGACAATGGTAAATTAATGCTTTATACTTATATTAGGGTCAAACCCGTGATTTCATGGGGTTTTCTTACAGTATTATGTTACAAGATACAAAAAATATGACCCTGCGGAGCACAGGCGGCATTGCGATAAATTTATGGGAATATGCACCGAAAGGAGGGTGGCTGTGGCCCGAAATACAAACCGCATATATTCCTAAAAACTTGACGCGATGCTTGTTATATGCCGGCACAATGCTGCATAAAGCTGTAGCTTAGCTTTTGCGCACTGTATGCCGAGCTTATTTTGCAAGAAGGAGGAAAAATTTTATGAGCCAAATTAGAAAGCACTTTCGAGCTTTCGTGGCTTTCGTCTTGACGCTTACATTTGTACTGTCGTCAAGCGTATTTGCCTTTGCATACGAACCCGGGCTTGACGAAGTCAACGAAGTCCAGGCGTATGAAAACACTTATGATTATGAGGGCTATGAAGAAGTTGAACTTATAGCTTCTACTGATTCTGCCACCCTTGTAAGCCCGCCATCCTTTATGGACTATGCTGTTTTTGACATGCTTGACCTTAGAGGTATTGAAATTCAAGTGGGCA
>WQVZ01000044.1 GCA_009785595.1 Defluviitaleaceae bacterium
GTCGTTGTAGCGGATGAAATTTCCGCCGGTTGTATGCGTGTGTACAAAGGGGATGTGTGGGTACAGCCTATGGATTTAAACAGCATGATTTTGGGGTGAAAGTAGCAATCTCATCCCAATACCCATCCTGGATTGTTTTAGGCCCGGACTTTATTCATCGCGAGGCCAACGATGCTGCAAAAACTGAAAAATCCGAGGCCAAGGCAATTCAAGGTTGATGCACTTCAATGGCCTCTCCAAGTGGTGTACATGGATTTAAACAGCCTTATTCCAGGATGAAGAAGAGACTTTTTATCTTAAAGCATCATCCTAAGCTGAGCAAGGCGAAAAATTCTACTTTTCGGGCTTTAAAAACCCTCCGCCATTCTTATGGTGATATTGGGTAACTTTGATAGTCAGTTGCGTATTTTTGCCAAACAAAAGCGGACGCTCTTCACCAGGCATCCGCTTTTTTCATCCACCGGCTATTCTTCTTTAATCTTGATGGTGGCATTGGTGGTGCGTATGCCCACCTTAACCTTTTTGGCTGACGTGTCATAGCTTTGGCTGCGTCCGTTGATGTAGTTTTTGCTCATTTCTCCCGCCAACATGTGGTGCAGGTCACAGTCTATGCGGCCGTTGGATGTGGATGCCTGCACCGTGGCGGCCACATCGCGGGGAATGTACATGGTTACGCCGCCATTGGTGGTGTAGGCATCTATGGTGCGCTCGCCGCCCCACGCGTCTGGGCCCAGGGCTTTGAAGATGTTTTCCAGCTTGATACCGGCGTTAGTGGTTTTTACAAATAGGTGTTTTATGTCGGAACCTTCTGTCACAACCTTGCTGTTGGTTGTAGTAAGGCGGGCAATGTCGGCCGTAATACGTTCTATGGCAATCTTGGCATTGGAGGTTTGCAGGGCAATTTCCCGGGCTTTTATACGTTCGGCATAGATATTGTCATTGCCGGTTTTTGCAATGATTTCTTTGGCTTGTATATCTCCTATTTTTATGGCGGCGTTTTTGGTCAGCAGGTCTATGTGACGGGCATTTATTCGCCACATCTCTACTTTGTCATTTTTGGTTTCGGCGTGTATTTCTTCAACCAAAACCCGGGGCACTTCGCAATATATTTGCATACTGCGCATGGCGTTGTAGTCGTACAACACCTCGTAACTGCCTTTGTCTTCATTTACAAAAACCTGAGCATCAGGACGCTTGGCTTTAAATTTGCAAGTTATGCGCAATTGATTGCCATCGCAGCCCACAACCTCTACCTTGGCATTTTTGCCTAAAAGACGCAGGGCGGCAATGTTTTGGCCGATGGGGTCGGATACATATGTGATGGAGGACTGGTAGCCATGGCCCACAAAAATATCAGCCAGATCCAAGTTTATATCCAAATCCCCCAAATCTTCCAGATTTTCGCGGATGCTATTGCCAATGTCCGCAAAATCAACCCCCAGCACGTCTTTTATTCCCTCGTTTATTTTGTGGCCTAGGCCTTCGGGCTCTCTTTCGGTTTCGTAGGTGTGGTGGACCTTGTTGGGGTTTATCTGCCGCGGGTCTATGCGGTCATACCCCTGCCGTTCTTCTTCCTCCGGGAACTGCTTAAGAAGCTCCAGGGCCTCTGCCGTGGTAATTTTCCCTTCGGACAGCATTTCCAAAACCTTTATTTTGCCCTCGTTTTTATTTTCGGTCATTTTACAATCCCTCCTCTTCGATTTTTAGGCTGTCTCGCAGCCTCTCTCGCTGGTTATTGTCAAAAAATGGTATAAAATTTTCGATAATTTCTAAATCCGGTGGACAGTCCCCAATGTGGTTTACAATAAGGTCGCGATGTTTGCGGGTAAATGCGGGCATATTGTCCTCTATTATGTCATACCTGCCTTCATCCAATAACTTATCCAGGGCCAGTGCTTTCATATCATTGCTCATATATACAGTAAGCTGCTCCAGCAGGGCATAGTCTTGCCGGTGCAATATATGCCCTATAATGGTGGCACGATGGGCAGCATTGCTGTATGGCAGTATGTCGTCCAACACTAGGTGGTAGTCCTCTCTGGCTAATATGGCCTGTATAAGCTCGCTTTTTTGCTGACTGCTCAGGCGTACAAATAAATCCAAATCATTTTCGGTGTAAGCTGGCTGGGCTATCCTGCCCGCATGTAATATGTCTTCAGCGCCCACCTGAAGTATCCTTGAAATATCCGGGAAAAAGGCCACATCCGGCAGGTTTTCCCCTCTTTCCCATTTAGAGACGGCCTGGGCGGAAACCCCCAACGCCTCTGCCACATCCCCCTGGGTAAGTCCCCGGGCTTTGCGCATCTTGCGTAAAAATTCGCCAATATTTGTGATATCCACCCCATCCCCCCTTCGCTTTTTGCGAGCGGATATGAAATCCGCCCCTATTGTTTTGCTTGATATAATATTATCACCATTTTTACTGCAAGGCAATAAACCAAAGGTTGAATTCGGGTTGAAAATTTGGTATAATCGTAAAATGCAACAGCAGGAAAGGGGCAGGGAAGCTTGGAAACCGCAAAAGAAATCCCAAAACCAAAAAAACGCAGCGGCAAAAAAATAGCCCTTTTGCTGTTGGCGGCGTTGGCATTGGTACTTATTATTACCGAAGCCACCGGCCACACCCAAACCCTGCAAACCCTACTTAACCCATCCATGCACTTTACCGATATTGCATCCATCCCGCACGAGGTGGGCAGCAACCCCCAAATACACGCAACCGCCACCGGCTTATTTCTGGCCACCCGTGACAGCGTGCGCTTTCATAATGCCGATGGTACCGAAATTTTTCGGGCAAGTCATAATATGCAAAACCCCATGCTTTTTGGGCGAGGTGACTTTGCCGCCATTGCAGAGGACGGCGGCCGTAGTATTAATGTGTATAGTGCCGCCGGACTTATGTACCACATCGCCACAGAGCACCCCTTAACCAGCTTTTCCCTTAGCCCCACCGGTTTTTCTGCCATCATTACCTATCGCGGTGGCGCATATGGCATGTATGTATACGGCCCAACTGGCGCGAGGCGGCGCGAGGGCATACACACCGACGCCAATGTTGTGCCTATGTTGGGTGATATCTCCCACGACGGCAGCATGTGGGCTATAAGTTATCTGGACATAAACGACGCCCAAATGAATTCGTTTGTTAACTTTATTTCCGTTGACCGCATGGGGCATCTGGTTTATGATTATTTAGACGATATTTTTGCCGCCAGCCTGGATAATCCCGACCAAATCATCGCCGCCATGCGTTTTATGGATAACGGCACGCTAGTGGCCATATCAGACACCCTTATATTTGCCATAGATCCCACCACCGGCGCAACCATATGGGAATCACCCGTAAATAACCGCATATCCCGAGTGTTTTTTGGAGATAATTGGCTTGCGGTGGCATATGGCGAGCCTATATTAAACCGCTCTGGACTTCCAACAGGGGCCGTTGTTGCCTATAGTACAGCAGGGGCCAGGCTTTTCTCTCATCAAATAGACAGCACAGCAACCAGCCTTGTCGGGCGCGGCAACAATATTGTTGTGGGCGCGGGCGGCCATTTTACAGCTATTTCGCGCAATGGCCAGGTGCTGTGGGAACACACCATGCCAAATAATTTCACCAACATGAGCATATTGGGCAGCATTGACCAGGCGGTAGCTTCATCGCCTACAGAAACCAGGGTGTTGCGCAGGATACGGCAGTAGCGGTGCGCGCCTGTTAAATAGATAATATAAATCGAGGTGAATGCTTTGAATTTTTTGGATATATTAGTAATTGCCACCATGGCATTGTGTATAATTATCGGCGCGTGGCGTGGTTTCGTGCGCACGGTGCTGGGTTTTGCCAACTTTGTGTTGGCCGTTTTTCTCACAAATATGCTTTACCCCCACGTGGGCCGTTTTTTGCGTGGCATTGACGGCTTTTTCTCCGCCACGTCCACATCTATCCGCACCGTTATGGGGCTGGACGCGGCCATTTATGCAGAAAGCCGTGCGGCAGAGATGGAAATCATCAATGCCCTACCCTTGCCGGCGGTTTTTAGGGATGCTCTTATAGAAAACAACAACCCTATCATATATCAGGCTTTGGGGGCCACAGGCCTTGCCGACTTCATCTCCGGTTTTTTAGCGGGTATTGTCATCAACATTATCTCCATGGTCATTGTCTTTGTGGTCATTTTCTCCGGCCTCATGGTGCTTACCCGTGTGCTTAATATCCTTACCAAGTTGCCGGTGATAAATTCCCTTAACAAACTGCTGGGCGCGGCCCTGGGCGCGGTTTGGGGACTGCTTTTGACCTGGCTTGTCCTGGGCGTGGTGATAATTTATTTGGCCGCCAACACCCAAACAGATATTGTGTATATGCTGGAAAACTCCGTGCTGGCCGGACATATGCATAATACCAATTTTGCTATTCATTTTATAATGCGGTTGTTCCCGTAATTTTGGAGAGGAACACACTTTTCGATAGCAAAAGCACCCTGGCCGCTATTAAAAAAATCCCTGACAGAAAGCGACAGGGAAATTGTGTGTATTGCCGCTGCAAATGATAATCCGATTGGATTTTACAGCGGCCTTATTGTGAAATCCATGTGTTACAGCACAAACCGTTGCGATACCAAAGCACTTAACAACGGACTATTTTATGCCCGGCGGTGTTTCCCCGGCTTCCTCAAATTTTGACGACGGAATATGACAATATCCCCCCGGGTTTTTGTCCAGATATTTTTGATGGTATTCTTCGGCAGGATAATAGCTGGTTAATGGCAGGTTTTCCACCACAACAGTTTCGTAAAAATGCTTTTGCAGATGAGCCAAAGATTCGGCGGCAACCCCTACATCTTCGGGATGCACATGATATATACCAGTACGGTATTGGTTACCCACATCGGCCCCTTGGCGGTTTTTTGCCGTGGGGTCTATTATATTAAAAAAATGCTCCAAAAGGGCATCAAGACTAAGCTGATCCGGGTCATAATCCACACGCACGGCTTCCGCATGGCCCGTGCCGCCGCCGCATACCTCTTCGTACGTTGGATTTTTGGTATGGCCATTGGCATAACCCACCTGGGTGGTCGTAACGCCAATAACAAGGGATAGGTATTTCTCTACACCCCAAAAGCAGCCGCCGGCAAGATATATTGTTTTTTCCATGGTATCTACCTCTCTTGTTATATGATATCTATATGACACATTGCCATTACATTTAGGGCTTGCTGATGGCTTTGGGGCGTCACCCCGGCACAGCAGTTGGCGTTTACGCTGATGGGTATATGCGGCATAGTATTTTTTATCATAATGGCGTTGGATATGACACATATATCTGTGCAAATGCCTAAAATTTCGATGGTGTTAATTTCATTTTGGCGAGCCACAAGGAATTCTACCAGGGCAGTGCTGCCAAATACAGATTTTGTAAAGGTGTTTTTCGGCACATCCGGCACAATTATGGTGTCGGGATTGTTGTGCCAAGCGTCACGCACTGCGGAATCAATTTCCCAGCCCACCGTGCCCTTTATACAGTGGGTCACAGGTAGTTTTTTACCCTCCGGTGTGTCTAAATAGTCATCACCATGGGTGTCTTGAGTAAAAAGCACAAGCTCGCCACGGCCGCAGGATATACGGGCGGCCGCATTGGCCACAACGGCCAACGCCTCGTTAGTGCCCAATGTTCCGTCTATGAAGTCTTTTTGCATATCCACAACTATCAGTACATCATACATATACTATGTCCTCATTATTAAATTATTGCACTTTTCATGGCCGATGGTGGTTGCCGAACCATGGCCAGGGTATACCATCGTATCTTCCGGCAAGGTAAAAAGCCGGTTTAACGAGACCTTTAGTGCGGAAAAATCCCCAGTTGGCAGGTCATATCGGCCATAGCTTTCTTTAAACAGTGTGTCGCCGGCAAAAAGTACGTCATCTTCCGGGATGTGGAGACATACGGAACCCAGGGTATGTCCGGGGGTGTGCAGCACATGTATTTTGCCGCAGCCAAAGTCCAGTTCGTTCTCCTCGGTCAAGAAATTATCAATAGTCACAGCAATGGGTTTCATCCTAAACAACCCTGTGCCGTTAAGGGCGGAATCGCTTATCAAGGCGGCTTCTTTTTTGTGGGCATACACCGGCACGCCAAGGGCATTGCGCACCTCTTCGGCGGCGGCTATATGGTCAAAATGGCCGTGGGTAAGCAAAATGGCCTGTATATCGAATTTTTTGGCCGCAACCTCTGCCAAAATGCGCTTGGCTTCCGCGCCAGGGTCAATGATAATGCCTTTGCGACTGGTGTTGTCGTACCAAATATATGTGTTGGTACCCAATGGGCCTACGGGTATGGTCAAAATCATTTGGCTAACCTCCGAATTATAGATTCAACTGTTTTTCTATAAAACGAGCCAAATCCGATATTGAATGCTTCACTACGCCCCAAATAATATCATCATCCATCATACGATAGCCATGCGCCGCAACATTTCTCATGCCTGTAATTTTTCGCCATGGAATTTCACTATGGGCAGACTTAAAATCTGCGGAAAGACTCTTCGCAAGTTATCCAATGTTGAGAATGGACATAATGACAGCTTTGCGATAAACTTCATCGCATCAAGCGTGTGCTTCAAAATACTTCTCGTTCTAATGTTCATAAATCAACCTCGCTTCATTTTCAACATTTTGCTTGAAGCTAGGTTTTGATTTGGATAGAGCATTCCACGTTATTAAATCGACCGAACACCCAAGTGCTTCCTCCAGATCAACGCGCAACCCAAAAAATCAAGACCACGCGCGTCAGAATTGCACGAGCAATGGCTTCTATCTTTTCCATAGTTGCAGTACCACTTTTTTACGTCATTATCCTATCCACTTGATGCACACCTTTTAAGGACATCAGCTTGGCGGCCACCCGCTCCAGCTCATCTCTATCACACACACTTACGGCAGCGGTCAGTAAGGTTTCGCCATTTGTCTGGCGAGCATTAAGGCCCACAATGGCCACGGCCATTTTGCCCAAAACCTGGGTGACGTGGGCAATGAGATTTATATTGTCGCATATGATGTTAAGCTCTACGTAAAAATTCTGCTGGCTTTTTTCGTGGGTATTCCATTCGGCTTCTATAAGTCGTTTGGCTTCGTCGGGTGGCAGATTTATAATATTTACACAGTCCGTCCGGTGGATGGACACACCGCGCCCGCGGGTGATAAAACCTATAATTTCGTCACCGGGTACAGGGCCGCAGCATTTGGAAAAGCGCACAGCCAAGTTGCTTTGGCCGCGGATGATAACATCGCCTGTGGGGTCTGTGGAGCGTTGCTCCTGCTTTTTTGCACCAGCTTTATTAACTTCGTCAATAATGGCTTGTGGGTCGGGTATTTCCGGGTTTTGCAGCAAATATTCGTCATACAGGCGGTTTACAATGCTGTTTTCCCGCACGGCACCACGGCCAACGGATGCGTACATAGTGTCAACATCTCTGTAACCAAGACGGGCAAGAATCATTTTTTCCGCATCGGGCGTCAACAGCTTCGCCAGGCTAATGTTACTCTTCCGCTTGGCGGCTTTCTCCAACATATCCTTGCCTTTAGCAATACTTTCTTCCCGGTTTTCTTTTTTCAGCCATTGCTTTATTTTATTACGGGCCTGGCTGGACTTTGCTATTTTAAGCCAATCAGACGTGGGCCCTTTGGCGTTTTGGCTGGTTAATATCTCCACTTGCTCGCCATTTTTCAGCACATATTCCTTGGGTTTCATTTCGTGGTTAACTTTCGCGCCAATCATACGGTTGCCTACGGCAGAGTGGATGGCATAGGCAAAATCTATGCAGGTTGAGCCTTTTACAAGGATTTTTACCTCGCCCGTGGGGGTAAAGCAGTGGACATGTTCTGTGTACACATCCAAGTCACCCTTTAAGTCTTCAAGAAACTCCTGATTATCCGGGGTGTCCCGGTGCCATTCTAAAATCTCCCGCAGCCAGTTAAGCTTTACCTCGCTGCTGTCCATACCGCCTATACCTTCTTTATATTTCCAGTGGGCGGCAATGCCGTATTCGGCTATTTTGTGCATATCCGTGGTGCGTATTTGTACCTCAAAAGGCTCGCCGCCGGGGCCAATAAGAGAATTGTGCAGAGATTGATAATCGTTGGTTTTTGGCGTGGCGATATAGTCTTTCAGACGTTCGGGAATAGGAGTAAATATAGAATGCACAGCCCCAAGCGCGCTATAGCACTGGTTTTTGTCATAGCTGTCCACAATAATGCGCACAGCAAAAAGGTCGAAAATTTGGTCTATTGTTTTGTCCTGATTTTTCATCTTTTTGTAAATACTGAAAAAATGTTTGGGCCGGCCTTCTACCTTAGCCACAATGCCGTGTTCCGCCAGCACATCGTGTATATCGCGCTCAATATCTTCCACATATTGCAGGCGCTCGCCACGCTTCATGCTTATTTTCTCTTTAAGGTCATAATAGGCCTCGCTGTTAGAATATCTAAAGGAAAGGTCTTCCATTTCGCGCCGCAGGGCAGATATACCCAGGCGGCCCGCCAGAGGCGCGTATATGTCAAGGGATTCTTGGGCGATACTTTTTTGTTTTTCCGGCGTCATAAATTTTAGGGTGCGCAGGTTGTGCAGGCGGTCGGCAATTTTTATGATAATAACCCGTATATCATTGGCCATGGCCAAAAACATCTTGCGATAATTTTCTGCCTGCTCTTCTTCCGCGCTGGACACATCGCTTTTTTTGGCGGCATATATGCCAAGCTTTGTCACGCCGTCCACCAAATTAGCCACTTCGGGAGAAAATTCGTCCCGCAGATAATAATAGTCAAAATCGGTGTCTTCGATAATATCATGCAGTATACCGGCGGCAATGGTTTCTCTGTCCAGCTCCAAATCCGCCAAAATATGGGCCACCATCAGGGGGTGGACGATGTAAGGTTCGCCGGATTTGCGCACCTGGCCTTGATGGGCCTCCTTGGCCAGATGATATGCCCGCTGCACCAGGGTAAAATCAGAAGAAGGATGGTATGTTTGCATCTTGTCCATAAGCTCGGCAAAAAGCCCGTCTGTATCGGGTGTATAGTTTGTGTGATCCAAATCGTCATTCACAATGCCGCCAGATGTCATAAGGGCTATCTCATCAAACATAAGCCATCCTCCTTTTCTGTTATATTTTTAGATATTGATAGAAAGCCAATTACGCAAAAGCTAAATTTAGGCAAATCTTGATATTACTCTTCTTCATAGTAATCAACGGCATTTTCTGTCTTAAACACTTTATTAATATCGCCACCCCACACGCCGATTTTTCCAGAATCCGGATAAACGGCCACATCAATCTCGTGGAAAGTAGCAAAGTCAATATAAATCAACATTTCTGTCTCTGATGTATTTGTGATTTTATGGGCACCGGTCGCATTAGCTGGAAAAAATAAAAAATCTCCGGCTTTGATAGTTTTGTCTCCATCAGGTGTCTTTATAAGGCCGCGCCCTGCAATGATGTAGAAGGCTTCTTCATCAAAGGTGTGGTAATGATAGGGGTAGGCAGATTTTCCGGGAGGGATTTCGTAAGCAGCTACGCTGCTTCGTTGCGCCACGCCAAAAGGTGCAAGCTTGCGCTTGTGATATTCATAGCCCGGATGGTCACATACATACGCGGCAGACACGTCATTGACATTTACATGAACTATTTTGCTCATTTTTCAACTCTTCCCTCCTGTTTAACTTATATATTATACTCCAAAACGAACGAGTTTGCAAGTTGTTTGGCAAAAAAAGCAGGCGACCACATAGAGGCCGCCTGCTTTATATATTGTGTTACTTTAACACATTTTCTTCCAGCCACCGGGCTACGCCGTCCTCGTTGTTAGATGGGCAGGAATACCGTGCAGCGGCTTTTGCTTCATCATAAGCATTAGCCACGGCCACGCTGTGGTAAATATTGGTTAGCATAGGCAGGTCATTAAGACTGTCGCCAAAAGTGACGACATTGCTCAAATCAATGCAAAAATGCTTCGCTAGCCGCACCAGGCCGCTGTATTTGTCCACTCCGGCCATTGTTATAAGCAACAATTCGCCGCCCACATATGTCATGTGGATATCGTCAAAAGCGGCAACAAGCCGTTCGGCAAGCTCTTGTGCTTGGGCCAAAGGTATGCTGTTAAGTTCTACGGCTATTTCGTAGGCGTCCTGCACAGACGACCTAAAAATATCAGTATGCCAAAAGGGCGAATAGCCATAGCTGCTTAAATCTGTCGTTGCTTTTAGGCATTTGTTGACAAAATGTCCATTTGGGCCGTCTACGATAATTCTGCCGCAGGATTTGTTGTCCCAGAGCATATCCAAAATACCGCAAACAGTGGCGTGGGGTATTTTTTTGGAGAAGATTTCTTTACCATTGGCCATCACATGGGCGCCATCGCTAAAAACACCCCCGGCGGCACCGGTGACCTCCATAAATCCGCGGAACACACAGTTTAAATACGGCCGCGCTGTGGCCAGGGCAATAGTTATGCCTACATCACGGCACTTGGCCAGCACGTCCTTTGTGTATACCGATATGGTTTTATCCCATCGCAACAGGGTGCCGTCCATATCCACAACAATTAGCTTAACTTCCATAATCTACGCGCCGCAGGCTTCCATGCCCTGCTTTATGGCCTCGAGATTAAGTGGGATAAGCTGCGGATTACGGGTAGCAAAGCGGTTTTTAAGCACTTCTTCTACATCGCCTATGGTAAACAGATCTGTCTTTAGCAAAAAGCCCGCCAACATTACCATATTGGCCACGCGCAGGTTGCCTATTTTTACGGCAATATTGGATGCGTCGATTTCAAGGACGGTTACATCTGTGCGCTCTATTTTTTCCTTAACAATAGAGGAATTCACAAACACAAGGCCACCAGGGCGCACTTTGTCAATAAATTTAGTAACAGATGCGGTGTTCATGGCGCAAAGAATGTCTATATTTGTCGTGGCAATGGGGCTGCCTATCATTTTATCAGAAATTATAACGGAACAATTGGCAGTGCCGCCGCGCATTTCCGCGCCGTATGATGGCATCCACGTAACTTCGCTGCCTTTTCTCATGGCTATGTCGGCCATAATTTGCCCAAGGGTCAAAACCCCCTGGCCGCCGAAGCCGGAAACCAAAATTCTGGTTATCATTACGCATTACCTCCTTCCGCGTAAGCGTCTTTGTACACACCCAGCGGGAAGTACGGCAACATGGTGTTTTTCACAAATTTCATGGCGTCAGGCGGGGTCATATTCCAGCCAATTGGGCAGGTGCCCAACAACTCTACCATGCTAAAGCCCTTGCCGTCCACTTGGTATTGGAAAGCCTTTTTTATAGCCGCCTTGGCTTTGTTTATATGGGGTACATCATGGGTGGATACACGCTCGATATACGCTGCCGAGGGTATGGTGGCCAAAAGCTCGCTAACCAGTATTGGCCGGCCCATAAGTGCTTCCGAACGGCCTATGGGGCTGGTGGAAGTTTTCATATCAATAAGTGTGGTGGGTGCCATTTGGCCGCCTGTCATGCCATAAATTGCGTTGTTGACAAAGATGACGGTCATGTTATCGCCACGATGGGCGGCATGGATAATCTCCGCGGTGCCTATGGCCGCCAGGTCGCCGTCGCCTTGGTATGTAAAGACGATTTTATCTGGATGGGTGCGTTTTATACCGCAGCCAACGGCGGGCGCACGGCCGTGGCTGGCCTGTATGCCGTCGCAGTTAAAAAAGTCATAGGCCAGCACAGAGCAGCCAACAGGGGCAATGGCAATGGTGCGGTCCAAAACATCAAGCTCTACCAGGGTTTCGGCAATAAGCTTGTGGATGATGCCATGTGTACAACCGGGGCAGTAAGACAGTTGCTTTTCTGTCAGCCCTTTGGATTTTTCGTATACAATTTTAGACATATCAGCAACCCCCCTTTACAATTTTTCTGGCGGCATCGGCAATTTCGGACGGTTCAAAAATTACGCCGCCGCAACGGCCGTAGAAATTAACAGGATATTTACCGGCCACGCCTATTTTTACGTCGTCAATCATCTGACCCATAGAAAGCTCACAAACCAGAATGTGCTTGACGCTTTTCGGCAGGTTTTGGAAAACATCGTATGGGAAAGGCCACAGAGTTATTGGGCGGATAAGACCGGCGTTAATACCTTCGGCCTTAAGCTCATCAATGGCGTTGATGACAATGCGGGATGGGGCGCCATATGCCACAATAGCAATTTCGTCACCATCCTGCACCCGGTTGTCCACCATCATTTCTTTTTGCTCTATTTCTTTATAAAGTTCAAAACGTGCGTGGTTCATGGCTTCCAGAGCTTCGGCATTAAGGTTAAGAGAATTTACCACATTGCGCGGGCGGGTGCCGCTTTCTCCGTTTGTAGCCCAGGATTTGTCGGTTTTTACAGGGGGTCTGGCGTTAATTTCTACAGGCTCCATCATTTGGCCCAACATGCCGTCCGCCACAACCATAACCGGGGTGCGGTATACATCAGCAACGTCAAAAGCCTTAAAAATCAGGTCTGTGGCTTCCTGCACAGAAAATGGGGCATATACGGGCATGTAATAGTCGCCGTTGCCGCCACCGCGGGTGCATTGGAAGTAGTCTCCCTGGGCAGGCAAAATGCCGCCAAGGCCGGGGCCGCTGCGGGATATATTGACGATGACGCAGGGTAACTGCGCTCCCGCCAGGTATGATATGCCTTCCTGCTTCAAGGCAATGCCGGGAGATGACGAACTGGTCATAACCCGCACGCCAGCCGCCGCCGCGCCATAGCACATGTTTATGGCACCTATTTCGGATTCTGCCTGAACAAACACGCCGCCACGGTCGGTCATGTGGAACGACATGTATTCAGGAATTTCGTTTTGCGGAGTAATGGGATAACCAAAAAACGCCGTGCAGCCCGCCGCAATGGCTGCTTCGCATATGGCTTCGTTACCTTTCATCAGCATCTTCATTTTGCGTCACGCTCCACCATAATAACTGAATCCGGACAAATTTTGGCGCACATGCCGCAGGCTGTACAATCGTCGATGTTGTCACACACCACTGGGTTGTAGCCTTTGGCGTTTACCCTGTCCAAATCCAGCTTTAGAATATTTTTTGGGCACACCCATACGCATAAATCGCAGCCCTTGCACCCGTTTTCCTCAAAAACCAAGCGATGCTTGGCCGCATATTCCACAAGTTTTGAGGCAGTTTGTCCTGCCGTTATCATGTTACCACTCCCTTATATGTTATGCCGGTTAAAACCGGCCAAAGATTGCGACTAAACTCGCATTAGTTTTCGCAGAGGCGGAATTTTGCCGCCCGCCTACTGCCAATCTTCCCGCATGGTTGGTTTATCAAAAACTAAAATCCGCTCGGATGCTAGCTTGTCCCGGACACCATCATAAATATCCCGCCGCAGCATGGTATATCCCAGAGGGACGCCCAGCATCCGCGAAGCCTCAATGGCCGCCTGTTCAGACTCCAGCACATGCTCTGCCGTAGTATCCCTCAGCATATGACCATTGCTGACCAAGCCCGTCACCGGCAAAAGACTTATATTGTTTATACGGTGGACAAAATTCACCATCTTAGCCACGCTGGCCGTTTCCTTGCGAAACAAATTAAGCACACACAGAAATTCATATTTTGGGCAGCTTTCAATGGCACTGTAGCATGACGCCAGCAATTTCAGCCCATTTTCCCCACCAGCCAGGTCTATAATTACATTTTCGCCCCGCCGCACTCGCGAAAGAAAGGCATAGCTCACCGCAGGCAAATCCTGCCCGGTGTTGTTGTCCAGGCAGTCTCCCATTACAGTGATATTTTTGGCGGCAAGCCACTCGGCCTTTTCCCTGGATCTAAAATATGGATTTATCACGTCCAGGTCGGCAATTGTAACGCCTCTGCCGGTGTCTTCGGCGATTTTGCGCGCCAAATTAACACAAAACTCCGTTTTGCCGCTGCCATACGGCCCGGTTACAATACACACCCCCATATTATTTATGGGTATATATGCTCTTGATGGCCCTCACAGCCTCAATGCGCTTTTCGGCCATTTCGTCTGCCACTTCGTATGTCAGGCGGCCGGTTTCTTTGGCAATGGTCAGTATATCCAACATTCTTTGGTAGATAAAATTAACATCTCGCAAAGATGCCTCCTCATTGTAGCCGCCTTCGGCGCGCTCGTAAGATACATTAATAACGCCACCGGCATTGGCCAGATAATCAGGAGCATACACAATGCCGCGATTTTGCAGGGCCACGGCGTGCACAGGAGCATCCCGCAGCACATTGTTTGCGCCGCCGCACACTATTTTACACTTCAGTTGAGGAATTGTGTCATCATTTACAGTTGCACCCAAAGCACATGGGGCATAGATATCACACTCTACACCATAAATAGCATCAGGAGCAACAACCGTCGCGCCAAACTCGCTAACAACTTTGTCAATGCGCTCCTGGCTAACATCACAGATGATAAGTTTTGCGCCAACCTCGTGCAGATATTTGCACAAACAGTAGCCCACATTGCCCACACCCTGCACAGCCACAACCTTGCCGGTTATGTCGTCACTGCCATACACATGGTTGCAACACGCCAAAATAGACTTAAACACCCCGAGGGCGGTGTATGGGGATGGGTCGCCGCTGCGGCCAGGCAAACCCACCACATGGTCGGTTTCCATATTTACATACACCATGTCTTGGGTGGATGTACCAACATCTTCGGCAGTGATATAGCGGCCGTTAAGTCCTTCTAAATAGCGGCCGAAGGCCCGCCAAAAGGCCTCGCGCTTAATGGGGTCTTTGCGTAAAACAGAAGCATCACCTATGATAACAGACTTGCCGCCGCCTAAAGCCAGCCCCGCCAGCGCACTTTTGTAAGTCATGCCCCGGGCAAGACGCAAGGCGTCCTCAATAGCCAACTCTTCATTTTCATAATTCCAAAAACGACTGCCGCCCAAAGCCGGCCCCAACACGGTGTTATGTATGGCCGTAATGACCTTTAGCCCCGTGCTTTTGTCATGGAATAAGCAAAGCTGCTCAAATCCATATTTCTCCATGTACCCAAACTTATCCATTTCTATTCCTCCTAAATATATATGATGGTTCATTTTTGCTTAATGTCATTTTGCTATCTTGGAAATGTTGTTTTTCAACCCCAATTATCTCCATACCAATCATCTTGGTCTTCACCTTCCGAACTTGAATAACTTGAATACGAGCTACTCTTGCTAAAGCCGCCACCCAAAGCGACTACAATCACACCAAATAAAAATCCTAGCACAGCTCCGACAACTAAAGCCGTAGGGAAAGAACTAACATTAACACCGCGCCCGCCTAAATCATTTATAATACATGCACCAAGCCCGCCCAAAACAGATGCACCAAGCCCACCAAAAAAAGTTGATCTAATAATGAATCTACTATTCCTGTTCATCTCATTCCTCCCATATATATGATGGCGCCTAATCGCCTATATAAGCCGGCCTGAACCTTAACAAATCATACATCCGCAGCATAGTAACAATGCTTTGCTCCCGCGTGTAATCACCATGCGGCGCAAACACATCGCCGCCCACACCACCCATAATATGCACAAATTGCATCTGGCCCACGGCATCAAAAGCCCATGGGGATATTTGCACATTATCGGCAAAAATCGGATCCGACTTGGGCAGCGGCTGGCCCATGGCATATGCCAGCCGCGCCAGCATTACCGCCGCTTGCTCCCGCGTCAAGGTGTCATTTGGCGCAAAATAGCCGCCGCCCACACCCTGCACCACACCCAGCGCGCCCATTTTCTGTACATTTACATCATACGTGTCATTAAACATCATGCGGCCGGAAATTTCATTGCCTGTCACGGCCCCATACAATGCCACGGCCAGGGCGGCAAA
>WQVZ01000045.1 GCA_009785595.1 Defluviitaleaceae bacterium
AACCTTGACAAAGGCAACCAGCTTGAAGAACTGCTATCACGTACATTCCAAACAATTGAAGATATTGTATCAATGGAAACTCTCACCAACGCACAACTAAAGCAGGTGGTCAAAAAAATAGTTGTCAGCCATGACGGTAACTGTGATATATACCTTCACCTATTTGGCGATATTGGGTTAGACGAAGCCTATCTGATTAGCGACAACCAAACATAAGGATGTGACGGAGCGCTTGGTAAAAATAAACCCCAATTTGGCCAGCCAAGCCAGGGCCGTCCTTGAGGTGAACAAGTCTGAAAGGCATATCAGAGGCGGCCTTGCCACTAAGGAAAAGTATATGACCATGTCGGGCACAAGGGTGATAAAGAAATTTTAATGTAAAAGACAGCTGACGACCTGTCGACAAAGCCATCTTTGTCGACAGATTTTTGCGCCCCTGGGATACAAGCTTAGGGCAATGGAAATCGTCCCGCTCTGTTAAATTTTCGCCTTGACAACCGCCAAATTATGGATTATACTTGTGTGTATTAATATATGTTCGGAAAATTAGGGCTTGTCTGTACAATGGCTTTGTGTGGACAGACCCTGGCAGCAACTAAAAAACCACACTACTCAAGGAGGAATTCTAATGAGCAAGTATCAAGATCCGGCAGTAAAGGTAACTTGTCCAGACGAGGCACTGAAGCTTCTTAAAGAAGGCAACGCAAGATTTGTAGCAAACAACCTGGTACCAACAGACTACAAAACAGCTCTTGACAAAACCGGCACACAACAAAGCCCGTTTGCTTCTGTTTTGACCTGTGCTGACAGCCGTTGCTCCCCAGAAATTTACTTTGACCAAGGCATTGGCAATATCTTTGTTGTCAGAAATGCCGGCAACTTTGCCGACAGAGAAGCCATCGGCTCTTTCCAATTTGCCGCGGCGGTTTTAAAATCTCAAATCATCGTGGTTGTTGGTCACACCCAATGCGGCGCGGTATTTAACGCACACATGGGTACCCAAGTTCCTTTTGGCGAGCTTCAAGGCGTGCTTGATGATGTTGCCTGCATCGTAAAAAGTGTAGACACCAAAGAAAACGCTGTTGACGTAAACACCATGGCTCAAGTTGAAGCCCTTAAAAACAACCCAGCTATTAAAGAATTAGGTATTCCTGTTTATGGCGCAAGCTATGACATAGCTACCGGCGTTGTTAAGTGGTTGTAAGAGCATATTAAGTTGTAGATGACATAAAACTCTGAGGTGCGGTCGAAAGGGATTATCACATGCCTTTTGGCCGCATTTCTAAAAAAACCATAATGAGGTGAAAATATGTTAACAGCGGATAGCAATGACAAAAAGAATACCTTTAGGGTTGCCTTTTTGACAATGGCTTCCATATTCATCATGGGATATCTTAACGCCTTGGCCCTTAATACATACGCCCTGGGCATGATGATTACCCCCCAAACAGGCAATGTAATATGGATGGGCATTTTTGCCGCATCAGGATATTGGGTTTATTTCTTCGAAACCGTTGGGCTTTTCTTTGGTTTTATGGGTGGTGCTGTTTTTGCGCTGTTTACCCAAAGCCTGTTTAAAAACAAATCCACACAGTTTTATTGGAACTGGACCTTCTTCATTTTGCCAATAGCACTTTATCCACTTGTTCTTCAATACATGGTACCCCCTATTGTTGCGCTTATCCTTTTGGGCTTTTCGGCGGGTGCTACACTTGGTTTCTTTAGAAAAGCATACCACATGGAAATTAACACATCTATGGCTACGGGCAATGTGCGCTTTTTGGGTCTGCATTTTGCCCAGGCATTTTTGCACAAAAAGACAAAAGGTGACAAAAAAGAAGTTAAAACCTTCTGGATTTTCTTTGTGGCCGTCTTTGCTTTTGCCTTTGGCGCGTTTTTCTATGCTATGTTTGCAAGAGTAGATGCTGCCCTTGCCCACGATATAAACATCGGGTTTGGCACGGCGCCCGGGCCTTTCCGCGAGGGTTACGCAATGTATGAGCGCCTGACCCTTGGAATGGCCTACGACCGTGGCCCACAGGCTGTACCGACACTTATAGCCGACGGCCCTAATCTGGTCAGAACCATTGCGCTTTGGGTATTTTGCCTGTTGCCGTATTTCTTCTGTCCAAAAAGTGCCGCTGTGCAAAAATAAAAGCGTATAAAGTTGGGGCGACCATGTGGCCGCCCCTTTTTATTTACGATTTTTATTGCAGTGCTATTTTATGGAAAGTTTTTTTGCCTTTTTGCAAAACCACTTCTCCATCGACAAAATCCGCCTGGGTTACTATGCGTCCGATATCGGTGGTTTTTTCTCCGTTTATTATCAGGCCACCTTGTTGGATGGTGCGGCGGGCATCGCTTTTAGATTTGTCCAGTCCGGCCAGCAGCATCAGGTCTATTATGGCCATACCTTCGCCAAGGTCTGTGGCGGTAATTGGGGTTGTGGGCGCACCCGCCGTGCCTGCGCCAGAAAACAGAGTGCGGGCAGCTTCTTGGGCTTTTGCGGCTTCTTCTTCCCCGTGGACAATTTTGGTAATTTCGTAGGCCAATACTTCCTTGGAGCGGTTAATTTCCGTACCCTCGGCGGCGGCCAATTGTTCCACTTCATCCATTGGCAAGAAGGTAAGTTGGGCCAGGTATTGGCGCACAACGCCATCGTGAACATTGCGGAAATACTGATAAAATTCATATGGGGAAGTCTTTGCGGCATCAAGCCACACGGTGCCGCCCATGGATTTGCCCATTTTCTGGCCATCGGAGCGGGGTAACAAGGCAAATGTCATGCCGTAGGCTTGCTTGCCATCTACACGGCGGATAAGCTCAACCCCGGCGATAATATTGGACCATTGGTCATTGCCGCCGGCCTGCATAACACAGCCGTAGCGGCGGCTAAGCTCCAAAAAGTCATAGGCCTGCATGACCATATAATTAAGCTCAAAAAAGTTAAGGCCGCTGCCCTCAAACTTGGTTTTGTACTTATCGGCGGCCAACATGCGGTTTACGGAGAAATGTATGCCGTAGTCGCGGATGAAATTGGCATAGTTAAGATGGCGCAACCAGTCAGCATTATTGGCCAAAATGGCCTTGCCCGGGGAAAAGTCAATAAACTTAGCCGCCTGGGCTTTAAAACGCTCTATATTATGGTCTATTTGGGTAATGTCCATCATAGGGCGCATAGAATCGGCCTTGTCCGGGTCGCCCACCATGCCGGTGCCGCCGCCCAGCAACACTATGGGTATGTGGCCGGCCCGTTGCATCCAAGACATGGCCATAAATGTAAGATAATGGCCGATGTGGAGGGAGTCTGCCGTGGGGTCGTAACCGATGTAAAACACGGCCTTTTCCTTTGAGAGTAGCTCTGTAATTTCGGCCTCGTGGGTAATTTGCTCGACAAAACCTCGTTGTTTTAATGTTTCCAATGCGTTCATTTGTGTGCTCCTTTCGCTTGAGTGAGGATGTCGCCTAAAGGCGGCATTAATTAAAAAGCCCCCACAGCATATGCTGTAAGGGCGAAAAAATCCGCGGTACCACCTTACTTTGCTCGTATTTAAAACGAGCCTTATTATGCGTCATCCCACGCCTGGGAAAAGCTCCGGGGTTGTAAGTCCCTTCGCAGCTTTTAATTTAATTTGTGCAGATGGTTGCTGATACATTCGGCTATTTTGGTAAGATAATCCACATCCAGCTCCGAAAAACGGTCAAGGACGGGGCTGTCAATGTCCAACACACCGAAAACCTCGCCATTTATATACAGAGGTAGCACAATTTCTGACTTTGTTTGGCAGTCACAGGCAATATGCCCCTCAAAAGCATCCACATCCGGCACAACTATTACACGCCTATCCGTCGCCGCCGTACCGCACACCCCTCTGCCCATGGCAATGCGTGTACATGCGGGTTTGCCGCCAAAGGGCCCAAGCACAAGCTCGCCACCCTTTAGCACATAAAACCCGGCCCAGTTTATATCCGGCAGGGACGTATAAAGAAAGGCAGATATATTAGCCAAGTTGGCGATGAGATCAGGTTCGCTCTCCATATGGGAGCTAGTGGCGGCATACAACGCCTGGTAGTTTTCCTGCGGGTCTGTATGGGTTTGGGTTTTGTACATACCGGCTCCTTAGTCTGTCATAATAAATATAATTTCACCTCGCCGCACCAAATTAAGCCAGTTGCGGGCAATATATTCGACAAATTCCTTGCTGTTAACATATGCGGCAGAATCCTCAATTTCTCGCTGTCTAGCCTCGGCCGCCTCAATTTGCTGACGGGTGGCGGCAAGTTCCGCTTCTGCTGCGCCTATGTTACCCATGGTATATCCGGCATAAACAAAGGTGGACACAATGATAACCACAAGCACAGCAAGCAACGCCAGGGCTTTTGCCCCGGCAAAGTTTCTGCGCCGTTTTTTTATTTTATCAATCCGCATGGGCTTTTGCCGCATTTTTGCGCCCTCTTTTCATCTTCTGATGCACCGACCTATATGCCACAGTCCCCCTCATCTTAACATACCTGCCACCAGATTTCAACCTCTTTTTTGCTGCGCGGGATTTATTTTTTGATGTCTTGTAAAACCTGGTAGCGGGCGGCCTGACAAGGGCATAAAACCAACGGAACGGGGCTATTATCAGGCCCACAAACCACAGTGCTGCCATTCTTATGGCGGCCACCGCGCCCAAAGCCCACTTTATAAAAAAACGGCTTAGCATAGACAAGTATAAAACCACACCCAAGGCCGCACCCAAAAACAAATAACCCCGCAGTTGACCATAGTTAAGCCCCAGCAAAAAATAAAACATCACTAACGTGGCTATTATCCAAAAGGCAGCATCCTCAATGGTGGTAGCCAATGCCTTATGGCGCAGCAATCGGCGAAAAACCCTAAAGAAATCATAAAAAGCACCCAACACAAAACCCGCTGCAACAGCGGCCAAAAAGGCGGCAGCCTGGCCGGACATAGAAAGTATCACGCCAAACCACCCGCCCTACTTAAATATTTTGCCAAACAACGAAGCCTTAGACCGTGCCGGCCCCTGCTCTTCATAATTTATGCTTGCCACCTCGCCAAAAATATCCAGCGACCCGCTGTCCAAATTAAGGCTGCTAACATGCAAATTAGCCCCTCGCAGCACCAGCACCCCCATGTCCGTATCGCACACAACCTGCTCCTCATCAAAAGAAACAACATCCAGCACTCCAGTTATGGCCACGCTCTCCCGCTGGTCCACAACCAATCTATGCTTTGCAACTCTTCGCTCTTCCGGCATTTGTGTAACCCCCTTTGTACGTCTTGTATCAGTATATACGCAGGATAGGGCGGTTAGAACATGGTTTGGTGGCGAAGGACATCCGACATCCGTTGTAGGGGCGACCGTCCCGGTCGCCTGGTGGGCGTACCACGCCATCCTAACTCTCATTAAATTGCACCAAACTAATGCAGGGGGCGATTCCATATCGTCCCATAATAAGGCGAATAAAATATTATTAGGGCGGATATTGAATCCGCCCCTACACATTGACCTTATTTTTGAGAATAATCATGTAAGCTAGAATGGCAAAGTTGTTATTTTGAAGGTAAGCCGGTACTAACTGTCGTCGCAGAAAACTTAATGTTGCGTTAGAAGAAAATATTCTTCACAATTACAAGAATTTAAAGCCAAACATGAGAAAAGCTAGTCGCCACCTCAAAATAAGGTGGCGACTAGCTAGGGTTGTCATTCCGGGTATAACTATTACGTGTCTATAATTTCATACATGGCCGCCGCTTCCTCTTTGCGTACGTGTTCGGACAGAGACAGCACCTGCACTTTTTGTGTGTTATTGCCAAAGGTTATTTCGATGACATCGCCTGCGGCCACATTTGCGCCGGCCTTGGCTGTTTTGCCGTTTATGGTCACTCTGCCGGCGTCGCAGGCATCATTGGCTATGGTGCGGCGTTTGATGATTCTTGATATTTTTAGGTATTTGTCTAACCGCATAATTCGCCTCCTTATTCCACAAAGCCGAATCTATCAAAGGGGAACCAGCGGAAGTTGACCCGGCCGATGATATCGTCCAAGGGGATATTGCCCACCTCGGCATGGCGGCTGTCCTCGCTATTGCGGCGGTTGTCGCCCAATACAAAAAAGGTGCCGTATTCTACCACCACGGGAAAATCTGCCGTGACCGGAAAGACCTGGCGGTTGACAAAGGGGTCGTCCAGCCGCTCTCCGTTGCGGTATATATAGCCATCGTGTATGTCCATGATGTCTCCCGGTATGCCGACAATGCGTTTGATATAGTGCATACTGGGGTTGGTGGCGTAGGGAAAGGCAATGACATCGCCCAGTTGGGGGTCGGTAAAGATGTAGATAAAGCGGTTTATGACGACCCGATCGTTGTGGCTGTAGGTGGGCTCCATAGAAGCACCATCAACACGGGCAGACTTTACCACAAAGTTGTCGATGAGTAGAAACACAAGAAGGGCTATAGCGATTGATATAGCCCATTCCAGAATATTACGTAATAGGTTGTTTTTTATACGGCTTACGAACATCTATACCTCATTTTACTTGTTTCTTGCCATGATGGCTTCTTTAATTTTGGCGCGCTTGCCGATTCTTTCGCGCAGATAGAAAAGTTTGGCACGGCGTACAACGCCACGGCGTACTACTTCTATTTTCACAACACGGGGGCTGTGGATGGGCCAGGTTTTTTCTACGCCCACACCGCCGGAAAGACGGCGCACGGTGACGGTCTCTTTGATGCCGCCGTTTTGGCGCTTGATAACATAGCCTTCAAAAATCTGTATTCTTTCCCGGGTGCCCTCAACAATTTTGTTATGGATGCGCACAGTGTCGCCCACTTTAAATTGGGTCACGTCGGTTTTTAGCTGCTCTCTTTCGAGCTCTTTTAGAATCAACTGGTTCATTAAACTGCCTCCTTAAAATTTCGACAGATGTTCGTGGTCAATGCTGCCAGAGGAACATCTCCTGAGGTTGTGTGATACAGGTTTTTAGCAGACCCTATATTCACAAGAAATCATTATAGCACATATTTTTTTAAAAATCAAGGAAAATTATATATAAAACTTTTTATCGGAGGGATTTTGTGAAAAGAATTATATTTGGCGTACTGGCTTTGCTTTTACTTTGGCCTCAAGGGGTAGAGGCGGCGGAGAAAAAACCAAGCGTAGAGGCTCACGGAGCCATATTGATGGATGCCGCATCCGGCCGCATTTTGTGGGAAAAAGATGCCCACAAACCCATGGCCATGGCATCCACAACCAAAATTATGACGGCTATTTTGGCCCTGGAGCAGGGCAAGCTGGATGACATTGTCACCGTAAGCAAGCAGGCGGCGGCGGCGCCCAGGGTAAAGATGTATTTGCAGGAGGGCGAACAGATTGTTCTATCGGGGCTAATACATGCGCTGATGTTGCAATCATCAAACGATGCTGCCGTAGCCATTGCCGAGCATATTTCCGGCAGTGTGGAGGCTTTTTGCGCTGCCATGACGGCCAAAGCTCACGAGCTTGGGGCTATTAACACCATATTTGAGACGCCCAACGGCCTGGATGCGGAAAATCACCAAAGCACCGCATATGACTTGGCAGTGATAACCCGCTATGCCCTAAGCAACACCATGTTTTTTGAAATTATTAACCGGCCATATTGGGAAGTTGCCAGTAGCCGCGCCACATACAGCATAAACAACAAAAACCGTCTGCTTAATGAATTTGATGGGGCCAACGGCGTAAAAACAGGCTTTACCGGCAAGGCAGGCCACTGCTTTGTGGGTGCCGCACGGCGGGATGACATGCAGCTAATTTCCGTGGTGTTGGCCAGCGGCTGGGGTGACAAAGGCCGGGAGCAAAAATGGGTGGACACCAAGCGCATTTTGAATTTTGGCTTTGATAATTTTGCCAACGAGCTGATTGTGGAAGAAGGCAACACGGCGGGCAGCATGGCCATAGAACGCTCCAAAACAACCCAAATAGAGGTGTATTACGGCGATTCGGTAATATTCCCCACAAGCGATGACGACAGAGGTAATATTGACCTTGTGCCCTTCTTCCCGGCAGCTATGAAAGCTCCCATCAACGAAAACCAACCAATAGGCGAGGGGAGAATATACATCGGCGGCGACTATTTTACTGCCATACCTATTTTGGCCAGAGAGAGTGCTGCCCGCCATGACCTAAAAACCTCGCTGGAAAAGGTGCTGCGAGAATTTTTGCGCCTGGGAAGTGATGCTGACCTGGAAATTGTGCTGCCGGAGTTTTAGACAATTTGATTCATAGACCACGGAGCCTTTATGCTTCGTGGTTTTTCATGACATGTAAAGCTACCTAATGTTTAATGGCTATATCTGGATATGAAGTACTCTTCGCGCATATCTGCAAAAGGAATGTCGTGACCCAAAATAATCTCGGCGATTTCTCGGTGAGCGTCCATCATGCGGCCAATGTCGGCTTGGCGTAAGTTCACATTTTCGCCATGCTCTATTGCTTTTAGTGTTTTTGCGATGGGCAATATTATAATATCTTCGCGGCCGGAGGCATCTGTAAACTTTACCCAGGTTGGCACATATGATGCCGCCGCGAAGGTTGGGGGATTTGCTCCGATTCTCTCAAAATATAGGTTCAGCATTACCCCGGCATCCTGAGGTAATATGCGCTGAGATGACACAAAATTACCTAAACAATAGGCAATAAAACCACGGCGAGAGTTGTTGGTTTCGGAGTCGATTATATGCACAAAACCCATAGGCTGCACAACATGCGGATGCCCTGCCACAACTATATCGGCACCGGCCTCAAGCATCATCATGGCCCAGTCTTTAAATTCCTGCCTTACAAACAGCTCGTATTCGTTGCCCATGTGGGGCATTACAATTACAAAGTCCGCAAGCTGGCGGACGCGGGCAATGTCTGATCTTATCAAGTCTTTACGCATCAAATTTATCAGATAATCGCGTCCAGGGGGTATGGGTTGGTTATTTGTGCCGAAAGTGTACGCAAGAAATGCAAAACTGATTCCTGATACTTTCCGTATTGTTATACTGTCTCTTTCTTCGCGGCTTCTGTATGTGCCAAAGGTGCCGATGCCTATGCTCTCTAAAAAATCAAGATTACGCAAAAGGCCGTCCACCCCTTGGTCGAGGGAGTGATTGTTGGCTGTGGACAGCAGGTCAAACCCGGCGTGTTTAAGGGCGTAGCCGAATTCATCCGGGGCCGAAAACAAGGGAAAGTCACTGAAAGTGCCGTTTAGTACGGTCTCTAGGTTGCCGATGGTTAAATCGGCACTTTGCAAATGAGGCCGCACCTTAGAAAAAGTATGGTTAAAATCGACTCTTGTTTGCGGCTCGTGCAGCATTAAATCTCCTGTAAAAGTTAGCCTTATCCGCGTTGGCCGCGTGCCCACAATTACCTTATATGAAGTGGTTTCGTCAAGACCCGGGCCTAAAAATTCTGTGGCGTCAGTGTGGTCAATTATTTGCGGCGCTATGCCTAACTCCTCCAGATGCTTCAGAAAAATTATCATGGCCGCCGGCGAGTCCAGATAATGGTCGTTTAAGGAGTGTATCAGGCGATAATCATGGTTTAGGATGGCCTCCGCCGTCACCCGGTCTCTTTCCATGGCCTCTGTCGCGGTAAGAAAATGAGAAAAATCTATGGAGGCCACCAACAGTACATTTTCGCCGGAAGCGTTTATCCAATCCACAAGCCATCTAAATAGATTTGTCGTGCCTTCAAAACATAGCGACCGGTTGAGCAAAACCGGGGCCACCTTGGTATCCGGCAAATAGTGATATATATATGGAATGAATATGGATGCGGAGTGATCAATTTCTATATGACTATGGCTTATGGCTGTGTTTATGGCGGGGGCACTCATGATATCGTCCACAAAGCCACGATGAGCAAACGCGCCACGGCCCACGTCCCAATCCCTATAGGATAAAACAACATCGGCCAAATCTCCCTCGTGATTGGGTGCCAGTATGATTACCGTGTCGTAATAATCTGCAAAAGCCGCGGCTTGAGAAAAAAAGCCGCTGATCATTGTAGCGGCTGTTACGTGGTGGGGTATCACCCCGGCCATAATAAATCCGTCAATTTCGTATGACCGCGGGTTAGCGATGGAATGGTTAAAAGCTTCGTGGGTGATATTGCGTATGGCCAGCAGGGGTTCCGAAGCGGCAATTGCCTCTTTATATTCCCGCTGGCTGCCATAATTCACGGTGGTATGATTTGCCATAAGCAACACTAACAGAAGCACTGCGGCGGCTATGCTTTTCACGGTTTTTCTTGCTTTTTTACCCATTGCCACGCTGCCCCTTCCTAACATATAACACGGGCGGCAAAATGCCGCCCGTGCGAAAATCCATCATCGCGTTGTTCCCCACACATGGCTTTGGGTGCAATTGTTGCTGATATACGTTGTTCCTGTGGCCATATCCGCCTCAAACAGCTCCATAACGTGGTAGCTTAGGGTGCGGGTTCGTGCCTGGCCGGGACGCGAAAAGAAGCTTAGCTCCACCAATTGCCTTTGTGTATGGCGCGCAACAAAATGGTTATTCCAATCCATCCTTTGGTGCGCCGGTAATGATACAAACCGCATATTGCTGGGCACGCGGTCATATATGGTGTGCAATCCATTGACGCCCACCGGCAGATTTACCTGAAAATCCACCCTAAACAAATCGCCGTCACGCACAATTGTCCTTTGCATTTCTATGCGATTGCCATCCGTGTCCCAATTTGCGGCGTTGTACCCATAAAAATCAATATGAAAGTCTGTTTCGCCGCTGATGGGCACCAAACTTAGTGTGTCAAACTGCTCTTGGGATAATTGCAGCGACAGCACATCAAAATTCTCCAGCCGCACCGTGTGGGTGGTGCCGTTTAGGTAATATTGCACCTGGGATACAGTTTCGCCGCGTATATATGCCCGTCTAAAGAAGTTTATGCGCTCTGGCACATCGCTTACATACTCATTTGCGTACCCGCGGTTTATATGCGCCCAGGCGGCTTGGGGGTTTATGGCGGAATTGATAAATAACATTAATGTGTTTGCAGTCTCTTTTTCGGTGGTAGTTACGTTGTGCAAAAACGAATCGTCAAAACCCTCGATAAGTGCAAAGGCACCAGCATAATCCCCTATGGCAACAAGGGCCGCCGCAAGATACAGCATGGTTAGGCGGTCACTTGACCCCGGCCCAATTGTTGCGCTATGTATTTCAAGCAAAACATGCTCGCCTATGGCTGCCAATGCCAACAATCCTGCCGCACGCTTTCTGGCATACGCATCGATGGTTTCGCGGCGAATATAGCCTCTTAGCCGCCCGGCATCTACAAATTCCGGAAAAGATGCGGCAAAGCGGGCTGTATAGAAAAAGTCCGCGTTTTCATAAGTCAGCTGTGGTATTCCTCCTGCGTCTCCCCATTGCTGCGACTGAACACGCCCGCGCACGGCACCAAAATCAGCAACGCCGGTAAAGAAATAATCAATAAAAATATTGGCTGCCATATAGTCCGTGCGATGTGACCGACTGTTACGCATACCATGCAAGATATTGGCCAGCGGTCGCATATTGGCGTTTGTAAGAGTGATTTGGACAGGCAAAGAACGCATATTAAATCCGTCCAACACGCCATCATCATAAAGCCGACCCGCTACGTGTATGGGCAGTATCATCCCGCTTTGGGCAACGGTGAAAGGAAGCTCCATAGCATCGCTGTAATTACCAAAAACAGCCGCCACCCGCATAACATATTGGCCCGCATCCAGTTTGCCTGCGTTAAACATAGCACTTCTGGCGGAGGTTTGGGCGGCTGTATATATAATTTCGTCATCTTTTAATATGCTAAATGTGAAACTAACAGGTGCGGCACCGGAGCCAAAAACCCTGGCCACGGCGGCAATGTCGTCACCCACTATATATTCGTTCGTCAGCATTAAATCCACATAAAACGGCAAAGGGGTAATTATGTTATACACGGCGTCCCCGGCAAAACCATCCTCTGTCAGCCCAATGGCGGTGACCCGCCAGGATGTCACTTGGTCCGCCAGTGTAAATGTAAGGGTGGCCCTGCCATTGCTGTCTGTTTGCACTATCTCAAATACAGGATTATCCACAAAGCGGTCACGAAAAATCCCGTCAAACCCATCGCCATCACCGCCGCCGCCTTCGGCCCCACTGCCTGCGCCGCCGAAATTATGCTGGGTGTGGGAAGCAAACTGATGGAAGCTAGACCAGCTGTGCCATGAACTGCCATACAGCCTGGACAGAAAATTTGGCTGATGCCAGCCGGAAAGTATACTGCTTTCGTCCACAACACTAATAACCACCTGGGCCGCCGCAGATGTTTGTATGGTTACGGTAACATCATCGCCGGGTTGGTAGGTTTCTTGGTCAAAGCTAAGTTCTATTTCCAGCTCGCGCTCCGCGGGGTCAAATTGCACAGTGGCCGGGTGGCTGATGGGGAAAATATAACGCCCATCAAAATATGCCCCAAATAACCAAGCGCTGCTAATTGCCGCCTCCGTAAAGGTGACAGGTGTCCCTTGGGGGTTGCCAGCCGTTGCCGATATAATGCCGTCTCTTGCTAAAATTGCCAGCAGGCGTCCTTGGGTAATAGGCGGTGTGCGGTCTTCTTCGTCCATGTGCCACCATGCATTCCATGGGTCGTGGCCTTCTGTCACTGACACGTTAAAGGTTTCGTTTATCCCAAAGCTCCTTTGCTCCATGTCAAGGAAGAAGTGCCTTATGGAGGATTCTTGGCGGAAATTGCGCCAGCTTCTGTCCCATAACTGTACGGTGGCGCCCCGCCCCGCGGTGTCTTGGTAGGTAATTGATATGCTGTAGCTTATTAAGGGGTCGGTGGGCACAGGCAGGTCGGTTATGGTAGCCGTGCCATTTTCTGTGCGCCCTGTTATGGTGTCATAGTTGTAATTTGTGGTTGCAAAGTCATATGTGGTCACGGTGCGTCTGTTTATGTGGTCATAGGTTTGGTGGCGCACTGTGCGGGTGGTTACGTGCCTGGTTATTTCTACGGTAAAATCCACATCAACCGCCGGCCCGCGGAAAACATCCGGGTCGATGGAGGCGTGTTGGTTTATTTGGTCTATCAGTATGCGGTTGGTGGTTATAACGGCCGTGTCGCCGCCGGTATACTCGTGTTCCATCATCACATCTACCGGCACAACAATTTTAGGCAAGTTGATGCTTTGTGACATCTGTGCATCACTGGCCACCGAAAACCAAAAACTGCTCCACTGGGGCATACTTCCCCATCCATCCCTTACAGGTATACTCCCTGCGGCTATGCCCATGTCATCTGTAAACAAAGACATGCTGCTGTCGCCATGGCCACTGCTCATGGTTATTCCCTCCACAGGAAATCCCGCAAAAGTGGTGACGGATATTTCTGCCGCGGCGTATTCCCCCACAAAATATGCCACCCTGTCAAGTTCGCCTTCGATGATAAAGCTAAGATTGGTATAATCTAAAAAGCGCACCCAGGACGACATAAGTCGCTGGTCATTAACCCATACCTCAATATCCATATGCCCAAACATATTTGTCACAGGCACACGCATGGCAAAGCTGTTGTGGGTGTCCAGGATAATAGGAAGCTCCACAATATTACCAATACGCAGGGTAAACACATCCCCTGGCAAATGGGCGTGGCCATAGCGCGGCATAATGACGCCAAAGACATCTATGGTGTCATTGGGGCGGTAACTTGGGCGGTCTGTGTACATATATGTAAGAAATCTGTCGTTTGGCAACAGGTTTCGCCGGGCAAAAGTGGGCTTAGCATACGCAAAGGCCGGGTGGTTGCCATATTCTATTGTTATCACAGCATGGGTGTTCTGTCCCACGTCTGCTAGGGTTATTCCATCGCTATTGGTTATTACTGTTGTGCCGTCTATGCGTATTTGTGCCCCGGCGGTGGGTTGGCCTGTTGCGGCGTCATGCACCCAAAAAACCGACTCACCATCAATGGAAAGTGAGTATACCGACAAAGCAGATACCTGGATAAATTTATGTAGAACAATATCCGTATTGGGCTCTGTGGAGCGTATTTCGGCCACATAATATCCCGCCGGCAGGGCTTGCTCCAAAAACAGATAAAAGAAGCTTTGATGTTCCGTTTCAAATTCCCGTAGCTCTATTTCAAATGTATCAACAAGCTGCCCAGAGGCTGTGCCGGTGAAATTTATGAAGTTTTCTGGGGTTTGCAGGTCATAAAGTCTTACGTCAAAGTCTCGACCCCTAAAATCTCTGGACACATTAAGGGCTATAAAAACCTCGTTCCAGGGCAAAAAGGTCTCGTATGCACTGCCAGATATGGAAAACAAAGGCGCGGTTGCCGTGCCCCACTGTGTGGTAAAAGAAAATACGTAATCTTCTGCCAACATCTCGCCCGTCGTGCTCATCAAATCGCGCGATATAGTTACTGTATAAGCGGTGTTAAATTCTAAAGAATGCGGGGCAAAAATATATGTGTTGTCTCTTTGATAAAACCTGCCTTCCGCAGGGGGGTCAATAGCAAAAGCGGCTTCAAAACCACCGGCCAATTCTTGGTTAAACGTAATTTCTATGCCGGTGTAGTGGGGTATGCCATGGGTGTTGCCGGCTGGGGTGGTGGCCGTTATGCGGAAGATATCCGCCGTCTGGAAGGCGTGAGACGCAGCCTGACGGCCGGGAGGACTGTATACCAAATTGTACACCCGATTATTTTCAAGATTCTCTTCAAAGCTCAGCAAAAATGCGCCATTTGGCTGCTCCTCCAGTACAAAATTCTCGCCGCTTCTGACGGATAAATGTGCCCGCAAATGACCCTCGGTAAGAGTTTGCACATCAGAGCTAACCAAAAACCCGGAATCTGTTGCAACACCCAGGGGTGTGATGCTTATGGGCGTTATGGTTATATCACCCAGAGCCGTTGGAGCTATGGTAAATCCATCCCCTGTGGGTAGCCCCGGTGTGGTTGGTGCAGTTTGCGTTATCCCTGCATCGTCAGTCTCATTCTCATCCGCCGCCATCGGCCCCGGCCTGATAATGATTACAAATATCAGCGCAGCCAGCAACAGCAACCCCGCGGCGACACTTGAAATTATAATAATTTTCTTTTTAATCACGCGTATATCCCCCTTTTGGCTGGTGCACTGCATTGCACCGCCTCATTTTAACATATTTTAGTAGCAAAAGCAACGTGAATAAGGAAATTATGCCCACCAAAAACCACCTACCAGCACAAATGCCGATAGGTGGTTTTGTATTGCCATTTCTATTGCAGCTTACAACTCCTACCACCTACCACAAATCATTAACCAACACCATCTCCACAACCCTGCCGCCAGACTCTACGGTAAGGTTGATGAACTCCCAGTCGGCATTAAGCTTTCTTACATCAATCATG
>WQVZ01000046.1 GCA_009785595.1 Defluviitaleaceae bacterium
ACATTAACATTACTTGTCGAACAACGTATTTTAAAGCAACGAAGGATATGATATCACGTATCCCAGGAGATGTCAAGGGGTTTTTTTAAAAAAATTGAGAAAAATTTGTGGTGGGTGGGGTATTGCATAAAATGGGCGAATGTGGTAATATAGGGTTGGGATATTATCCGCAAAGGGCTGTGATGGAAATAATTCACAAAACTGTATTATTAAGGGAAACTATAGAATTGCTTGATGTGCGCCCAGATGGCATTTATGTGGATGCCACCTTAGGCGGCGGCGGACATGCCTCGGAAATTGCAAAACGACTCAAAACCGGCTTGCTGGTGGGTGTTGACCAGGATTCTGCCGCCATAGAGCGCGCCGAAGCGGTTCTTGCGCCTTACAGCCAGCAGGTTCGCGTTGTACGCGCCAATTTTTCCCAAACCCAATACACAATGGACACAGCACAAATATCCTATGCTGACGGTGTTTTGATGGATTTAGGCGTGTCGTCTTTCCAGTTTGACGACGGCACCCGCGGTTTTTCCTACAACTATGATGCGCGGCTGGATATGCGTATGGACGAGCGGCAGGATTTTTCCGCCTATGATGTGGTTAACGATTATTCCGCGACAGACTTAGCAACAATCTTCATTAATTATGGCGAAGAACGCTGGGCGAGACGCATTGCGGAATTTATTGTGGACAAGCGTACCAAAAGCCCCATAGAAACCACTTTTCAACTGGTGGATATCATCAAGACAGCTATACCCCGCGCCGCCCGGTCGGACGGCCCCCACCCTGCAAAACGGGTGTTTCAAGCCATTCGCATAGAGGTTAACAGCGAATTAGCCATTCTGGAAAAAGCTATCGAAGACTTTGTAAAAATTTTGCAGCCGGGGGGCATAATCTGCATCATCACCTTCCATTCTTTGGAAGATAGGCTGACCAAGAACCTATTCCGCCGACTGGCCACCACGTGTACATGCCCAAGGGATTTTCCGGTGTGTATTTGCAAAACCCGGCCTAGTTTGGAAATTATTACTAAACGTCCTATAATCCCCAGTGACGATGAAATTACAGGAAACAACAGGGCCAGAAGCGCCAAACTACGGGCGGCCCGAAAAATATAGCGAGGTGTAGCTACATGAAGGACTCATTAGGTATTTTCATTACTTTTGATGGCAATTGTGTTGATGCGTTGAAATTTTATGGCGATATTTTTACGGTGTTGCCAGAACAGGTAGCCAAATACCCTGATTTTGATGATAAAATCATGTTCAGCCAGCTTACCATCGGCGGCACTAATGTTATGCTGTGTGACACACCGCCCGATGTAGACTTTATCCCGGGCAATAATATCGTCATGAATTATGCCAACGGAGATTTCGACCAACTACGTCATGTGTTTGATGGCCTGAAAAACGGTGGCGAGGTGCGTATGGAGCTTCAAGAGATGTTTTTTAGCCCATTGTACGGTATGGTTAAGGATAAATTTGGAATATATTGGAATATTCTAGCTCAGTAGGGCAAAACAAAGGAGGCATGACGGATATGTCACGAAACACTAATCATAGGCAATACAACACACAAAGGCGACATTACAGGGACAACTCTGTCCATGCCCCTTATTATTCACCGGATTCTACCGCACGGCAGGTGTCTCCCCAAATAGAAGAGCAACCGCGCCGACAAAAATTGGTAAGACGGCGGGTAAAGCCTCGGTTCGCCTACGACATACAGGCCCGCCATAGGTATAATTTTTTGTCATATGTAGTTTTGCTGGCTTTTTTCGCGGCTTTGGCTGTTGTTTTGGCCCTAAACGCTCAATTCGAGTACAACCAAGTCCAGCTTGAAAGTGCCCGTGGCCAACTTGCGGCCCTGCACGCTGCAAATACAGCCCGCGAAGGAGAAATTACCTCCGAACTCAACATGGAAGAAATAGAAAGGATTGCCATTGAAGAGCTGGGTATGATAGTACCAGAAGAATTTCAGTTGGTAGAAATTTCTGTGCAGCCTCGCAGCTTTTTCGCCCATGTTAATGTGGACGAAACCGTTGCCGACGCCAGTTTTTCCTTCGGCAGGTTTTGGCGCACACTATTTTCGTCTACCGGAGGAAATTGAACATAGATGAGCAGAAAAGACGTCAGACCAATTGATACCCGCCGCGGACCCAGGCGACATGATGACATAAAACGCCAGGAGCGTCAAGACCGCGTAAGGGCCCACCGTCAAAAACAGGCGGAAATAAGAACCAGGCGCATATACTCTCAGCAATGGCGCGGCAAAAAGCTTAATATGATGGCCGTCTTTTTTGTGTGTGTTTTGGCCTTTTTTTTGTGGGAAATTTCACGCTGGCAAAGCTTTGCCCGCGATGATTACGCAATACGCACCCAGACGCAAATTCTTAACCACCATTCCGACGGCGACAGAATTGTCAGACCCGTGCGCGGTTCCATTACCGACAGAAATATGCAGACCCTTGCGGTCAGCTCTGTCGTATACAATGTTTTTGTAGATGTGCGGCTGCTTGCCCAGCGCAGTGAGGCAGAAATAGCCCGCAACCGCCAGGTGCTTACAGAATTTTTCGGCATGAGCAGTGCGGATTTTGCCGCCATGATGGCTACAAATCCCGCTGGCGAATTGGTTAACAATGTGCAATATTTTGTGATAGAGCGAGGCCTGTCTCACTCGCGTATGCTGGAGTATGAACAGTGGCTGGACCAGCAACGTACCGACACAAATAGATTTGTTATACGAGATATACATCTTGAAGAATATCCCCGCCGCAGCTATATACACAACACCTTGGCGGCCCCTGTAGTGGGCTTTTTCCGCGGCGAATGGTGGGGGTTGGAGCGGCAGTTTAACGAATATTTAACCGGCAGCGTGGGCCGCACCATGACCACTTTTGATTCCCATGGCATGATAACCACCGACAGGATACCCCCCACCCACGGCGCAAATATCATCACCACTTTGGATATGAACATACAACGCTATTCAGAAGAAGTGGCCGCACACTTTACCAGAGATTTTCAGGCGGGCATGGGTGCTGTTATTGTTATGGACCCCAATACCGGCGAGATCCTTACCATGGCCCAATATCCCAGCTTCGACGCCAATGCCCCGGGAGATTTAGACCGGATAGTTGGCGAAGATGTGACGGCGCGCATGAGGGAACTTGAATCCGACAGTCCGGAATTTCTTGATTACCTTTTTGGCGTGTGGCGCAATTTTAATGTGTCCACCCCTTTTGAACCAGGCAGTACATACAAATCCATCCTCGTGGCCAAGGCCCTGGAGGAAGGCATAATCTATCCCGCCCAGACCTTCTATTGCCCCGGTTTTAAATATGTGGCGGGTTTTCGCATACACTGCGCCCGCAGAAGCGGCCACGGCCGCCTTAACCTTACGCAGGCACTGGCCGTATCTTGTAACGTGGCCCATATGGACATTGCTGAAGCTGTCGGGCGAAACATTTTTTGGCAGTATCAACGCGACTTCGGCTACGGCGTTCTTACAGGCATAGACCTGCCTGGCGAAAGCCCCGGCGAGGTTTTTCCCGTACACGGCCTTAATGCCGCCGAAATAGCCACATCGGCTTTCGGCCAACGCTTTACATCCACGTCTCTCCAAGCCATCACCAGCTTTGCCGCCCTTATAAACGGCGGCCATATGTTGCGCCCATATTTTGTGTCACAAATAATTGACGACCGCGGTAATATCCTGTATAACGGCGGCCCGCAGGTGGAGCGTCAGGTTATCTCCCGCGAAACCTCCGACTGGGTGCGCCGCGCCATGGAATATACAGTGACGGAGGGCACGGCCAGAAATGCCGTTATCGAAGGCTATTCCCAAGGCGGCAAAACCGCCACGGCAGAGCAAGGCGTGCCAGGCACCCCAGGCTTTACCGGCTGGACTTTGTCGTATATTGGATTTTTCCCCCTAGAAAACCCGCAATACCTTATAATGACGGTTATTCATGATGTGCCCAACGAGGTGTATCAGGCCCGCGCCGGCAATCGTTCCGCAGTGCCTATGTTTAGGGAGATTGCCCAAGAAATTATCCGTCTGCGGGGCCTTGCCCCTACCACAGCAACAGAAGCCCCCGGCACCGCTCATACATCAGATTTTATCGAAGACTTTGTAGGCCTTACTGTACAATCCGCCGTTGCCCGCCTAAATCAACTTGGCATAAACCACGAATTTGTCGGGGCTGGCGGCAATATTATTTCTTCGCAATTCCCCACGGCGGGCTCTCGCTCTACCGGCAGCGTCACCATCATGCTTAACACAACCAATGACGGCACCGCAACACTACACGAAGTGCCTGATGTCATCGGTCAACCCGTGACCTTTGCCCGGGAAATTTTAAGTGCCGCGGGCTTTGCACCGCGCATTGTCTATGACACCCTGCCGGACTATACGGAATCCACGGACGAAGTTGATTCAATAGTAATTGATCAATCTGCCCGCGGAACCAGATTGCCCGCCGGTACAGAAATTTTACTCAGAACACAACTACAACTACCATAAACGAGGGTTATCATGCTTTCACTACTATTCAACAAATATTTCTTCCCAAAGGAAGCAGCAGATTCTGTCCATCTCATAGACTACGAAAAGCTATGGCAAATGGGTATCCGCGGCCTTATTTTTGATATCGACAACACCCTTGCCACCTTTGACATACCCACCCCGCCGGAAGATATCATTCGTCTGCTGGCGGGTTTGGCCGAAAAAGGTTTTGGCATTGTAATGCTGTCCAATAACAGCGAGGCCAGAGTAAAAGGCTTTTGTGACGGGCTGACTTACAGCCATATATGGAAAGCAGGAAAACCCGGCGCAAAGGGTATTGCACGAGCTTTGAACCTGCTTGGTCTTGACAAAATCCAAGTGGCTCTCATTGGCGATCAGATTTTTACAGACTGCCTTGGCGGCAACCGCTTCGGCGTATATACCATACTCACCAAACCCATTGCCAAGCGGGATGAATGGACAGTGCGTCTTAAACGCTGGCCGGAAAAACCGGTGTTGCGTGCCTATGCCAAAAGGGAGCAAAGACATGGAAATTAGCGGCAAAACCCGAGTTTTGGGTCTGCTGGGCCACCCCGTTGCACACTCTCTTTCGCCATTTATCCACAATATGCTGGCCCAACGACTAAACGATGATGTCGTTTATGCCGCTTTTGATGTAGCCCCTCAACACCTGGAAAAAGCCATACAAGGCGCACATGCCCTTGGCGTAGCCGGTTTTAATGTAACCCACCCTCATAAAACCGCCGCAGCCGCTCTCGCTATTCGGCTACACGAATCCGCCCGCCGCGCCAATGCGGTAAATACGCTAAAATACACCCCGGATGGTTATTTAGGTTATAATACCGACATTATCGGCATACAGCGGGCATTCGCCCACCAAAATATAGTCGTGGCCGGACAAACCATTGTCCTAGTAGGTGCCGGTGGTGCCGGACGCGCCGCAACCATAGCCGTAGCCGAAATGGGCTGCAAAAAGCTTGTAATAGCCAACCGCACCAGGGATAATGCCCAAAAACTTGCAGATATGCTAAAACGGGACTATGGTACAGAAGCAGAAATATGCGACATTTCAATGGTTAAACATAAAGAGTGCGATGTGTTTATCAGATCCGTGCCCCAAAACATAGCCCATCAACCCAGGCAATACGACATAATCTTTGACATGAATTATTTCCCGCAAAAAACCAAAAGCGGGCTTTTGATGCTGATTTATCAAGCCGTGGCGGCCTATGAAATTTTCCACGACACCACCGTGCCACAAGATATAGTGGATGAACTTATAGCATCGCTGATTTAACACACACGGAGGCGCAATATGTCAAAAACAAACGGCAACATCGCCCTTATAGGCCTTATGGGTGCTGGCAAAACCTCTGTAGCCCAAAAAATTGCCGCCCTTGCCTCCATGCCCCTGCTGGATATGGACGCCGAAATCGAAAAAACAACAAAAATGACTGCCGCTGAAATTTTTGCCTGCCATGGGGAGAAATATTTTCGCCGGCTGGAGCATGAATTGTGCCAAAAAATAGCCGGCCTGCACCACACAATAATATCCACCGGCGGCGGCATTGTGCTGGACAGCCGGAATATATGCACTTTGCGCAAATTTGCCACGGTTTTTTACCTTAAAGCCTCTCCTGCCAAACTTGCCACAAATATCCGCGCCGACAACACCCGTCCCCTTTTGGCCAACAAGGATAAACCGGCCGCTTTGACAGTACTTTTGGCTCAGCGCGAACCGCTATATCACCAAGCCGCCCACCATATTGTAGATACTGAATATCTTGACATATCCGCAATAGCTGCAAAAATCACTCACATGTTTGGAGGTCAAGCTATATGACGGCATTTTGCGCATCTTATCGCAACGAGTTAATTAAATTGCTGCGGCGAAAAAAGTATATTGTATTTCTTGCTATCGGGGTGCTAATTTGTATTATCTGGGCGGCCCTGGGCGGTGCTATGTCCGGTTTTATCGGCAGGATGGGCCACCTTACCATAAACCTTACGCCAACACCCATGGGTGCGCTGTCGTTTTTTCTACAGCTACTGATCCCCCTGCTTATTTTTATGGGCGCAACCGACCTTATCACCGTGGAGGGCGCAGAGGGCACCATGAAGGGCATGATATGCCGCCCAGCAGAGCGTTGGAAGCTATACACAGGCAAGCTGCTGGCTATAATGACCTATGTAGCCATATATTTGGCATGTGTGTTTGTTGTCAGCGCAATATTAAGCCAAGTATTTGGCCGCCCTCTTGGCGCAGGTGAACTTTTTGCCGCCTTTGCGGCATATATGCTAACCATACCACCTCTGGCTGTTTTGGCGGCTTTTGCGGCATTGGTGGCCTTAATGGGCCGCAGCGGCACGCTTACCATGCTTTTGCTTATTGCCGCATATCTGGCCATGAGCGTTTTGCCCATAATATTCCCCGTGCTTGCACAGCTGCTTTTTACATCTTATTTGGGCTGGCACCGGTTATGGATAGGTGCACTGCCCCAGGGTGCAAGACTCGTCCACATAATAACCATTTTGCTTGGTTACGGCACGGTATTCTTTGTGGCGGGCAGTTTGATTTTTGAGCGAAAGGAATATTAGCCGCGTAAGTGTAAATATTGCACAATTGTCAAATTGACAAAGAAATGCGGACAAAATAGTCAATTTGCACACGACGATGTGGTTTAGGCTGGGTTGTTAATATAAACTTTACACAAAATTAATCTATTTTCTCTTGACAAGGGCAAGCGCATTTGATATAATCGTACGTGATACATAGATAACAGTGGTGTAAGCTGTGGTTATATACCAAGTTGCGCCGTTGTTCAATTTTTTTATAAGGAGGCAATAATTATGCGTAAGTTGGTAACAACATTACTAACTGTAACAATGGCCTTGGCAGTGCTTGGCTTAGCAGCCGCCTGCGGAGGCTCCCCTGCAGCATCTGGGGATTATCCAACACTCACGTTTATGTACTGGGGTGGCTTGGACGAGCAAAATGCAGTAGAAGCAATAATTGAAGATTTTAACGCCCAAAACGAAGGCAGGGTTCGTGTAATTGGCGAACACATTGCCGCCGACTTTGGCACCGTAATGAACACAAGACTTGCAGCCGGTAACCCACCCGACATTGCTTATACAGCGGCGGGCACTTTCTACACAATGGCTTCCGAAGGCCATTTGCTTGCAGTTGATCACTTGTTGCCACCAGGCTTTTTGGACACAGTTGTTCATGACGCTATCTGGAGATACAATGGCCAAGTTATGGGCTTTTCAACCGCTCAAGTTAACTTAATGATTTATTATAATGCGGATATTTTTGCACGCCACGGTGTAGAGCGTCCTCCTCACAGATTTGACGATGCTCTTAGCTGGGATCAATTTGTAAATCTGGCACAGCGCGTTACCGTTGACAGAAACGGCAACAATGCCCTTCATCCAGATTTTAACCCCAACCAAATAGACACTTTTGGCTTTAACACAGGCCCATGGCTTAACAATATCGCTCTGTTTGCTTATTCTAACGGCGCACGTATGTTAAACGAAGACCTTACAAACACTGATTTTGACAGTCCTGAATGGATTGACACCATGTACAAAATGAACAGACTTATCCATCACTATCGTGTTATGCCAACTCCTGCCGAATCAGAAGGTTTTCCAGAGAACCCTCTTATGAATGGCGCGTTTGCTATGTCCATAGGCGGCAGATGGGAAATGATGGCTTTTGCTCAGCTTGACTTCGAACTCGGTTGTGCAGTGATGCCTAACCTTGGCCATGGTGCTTTCACAATGAGCCCTCCCGGCGTAACCTCCATTTTTGCCGGTTCCGAACATCCTGAGCTTGCTTGGGAATTCTGGGAGTTCAAAATGGACGTTGAAAACGGAGCTACCGAGCTGTATGCCGGCGGCCTGTGGCAGCCAATCCAACACGATCCTTGGTACACAGACCCAGCTGCCCTTGCAGTATGGACAGACAACGATGCACATCCAGCATCTTTCCGTTATGCAGCACTTGATATGGCAATGCGTCCATCTCAAATCGTTCCTCTTCCCGCTTCTTACCTAGTAAGAATCGGCGAACATCAACAATATGTTACTCCTGCGATCCAAGAAATAATGGGCAACCCAATGACATTTGACCAAGTTGCAGAAACCATGAGAACAGTGCAGCAGCAAATTACCGACAACGCTGCATTCCACGGCATCTTTAACTATGATAATGTGTTGCCACGCAGATAAGTTAACGGGAATTAAGCATTAGATTTTCGCCCCGGTAAAGATACATCTTTTCTTTGCCGGGGTTTTCTAAAACTTTTTATGAAGGGTGGTTTACTATTAATGAGCACCAAAACCGCGGCATTTAAACCGCCATCCCGGAAGCTTTTTAAGCGTAACGAGATATGGGGCTGGCTTTTTGCTGGTCCTGCTATTATAGGCTTCTTGGGATTTACTTTGGGTCCGATGATAGCCAGTATATATTTAAGTATGACTGACTCCTCATTAGGCTTTGATGGTAACTGGATAGGCATGGCCCACTATGCGCGCATATTTACAGCAGAACCTTTTATATGGATATCGGTTCGCGTAACACTTACATTTGTGGCCATTGCAGTACCTATGCATATAATTACCGCTTTTTTTATAGCGGTGCTTTTAAATACAGAAGGACTAAAAGGCCTTAAATATTGGCGCACTATAGCGTATGTGCCTTCAATTGTACCAGGCGTTGCCAGCATGTTCTTGTGGAGATGGATAATGAATCCCCGCGGATTGCTGAATGCCGCTTTGGAATCCGTAGGCATTCCCGGCCAAAACTGGTTCTTTGACGAATTTTGGGTTTTGCCGGCCATAGCTTTTATGGGAATTTGGGGTATAGGCGGCAATATGGTTATCTATCTTGCAGGCCTGCAAGGGGTTCCACGCTCTTACTACGACGCCATTGAGGTTGACGGCGGCGGCATCTTTTCCAAGTTCCGCTATTGCACATTGCCCATGATGACACCTGTCATATTCTTTACAATCATTATGGGTATAATCGGCGGCCTTCAGACATTTATTCCGGCACTTTTGGTGACGGAAGGCGGCCCCAACAACGCCAGCCTTTTCTATGGTTGGCATATATACCGCACAGCTTTTATCAACTTTAACATGAGCTACGCGGCTGCCCTAAGCTGGATTATGTTCCTTGTTATTCTTGCCATTACGGCCATAGTCTTTGCCACAAGCAAGCATTGGGTGTATTACGAAGGAGGCGAGAGTAAATGACGATGAGCCGTACTACCGCAAGAAGGGTAAAGCTTACAATATGCTATACCTTGGTGGCAATCCTAAGTTTTCTTTTCTTTGTGCCATTCTTTTGGATGGTAAGAAGCGCGCTGATGGATACCGCTCAATTGTTCCGCTATCCTATTCAGATTTTCCCTAACCCCATCGTGTGGGAAAACATACCAAATGCCCTTCAAAGCCAGCCGTTTGCGTTGTTCTTCCGCAATACATTCATCCTTGTAATTGCCAACGTCGCCGGTGTGGTTATCACATCATCCATGGCAGGGTATGCTTTTTCAAGGCTCGCATGGCGTGGAAAAAAGCTTCTCTTTTATGCCTTGCTAAGCACAATGATGATACCTGGCTTCATCACCCTCATCCCAACCTTCCTTATTTGGACTAATTTGGGTGCCCACAACACTTGGATACCTCTTATAGTGCCTTCATGGTTGGGCGGCACTGCATTCAGCGTCTTTTTATCACGTCAGTTCTTCCTAACCATCCCCAGAGAGCTGGACGAAGCCGCACTTATTGACGGCGCCAGCCAATGGAAAATATTCTGGGTTATCCTTATGCCTCTGTTAAGACCGGTATTGGCGGTTTTGGCCATCTTTACCTTCATGGGCACTTGGAACGACCTTATAAATCCTTTGATTTACCTAACTGACCAAAGGTTGTTTACGCTGTCTCTTGCTCTTGCCCGCTTTAGAGGACCTTTCGCAACCCAATGGGACTTCCTTATGGCGGCCTCCGCCATTGTTACGCTCCCTATGGTCGTTGTGTTCTTCGTCTTCCAACGCTATTTCATAGAGGGCATTACCCTTACAGGAATTAAAGCATAAAACATCTTTAAGAGCCTGCATCCACTTGAATGCAGGCTCTTTTTTTGTACAGTCAATTAAGGTTTATTGCCAACAGGCTCTTACTTAAAAATAAACCACTTGCTGGCCACATAATTAAACACAATAACAAAAATTTGACACAAAGCAAAGAGCAGAAGTTCGTTAAAGCTCAGCCGATCCACAAAGACGTACATTAAGACGGCATTTATTACCCCCGAGGCTATGCGCGCACCGATGAAAAGGCTAAATTCCTTGGCCACACCACCTTTGCTGCGCACCTTGCTTTCAAAAACATATATTTTGTTGGTGGCAAAAGCAAAAATAACAGCAAAAACCCAGGCCACTGCCGTGGAGAGCCAGGCATCAAGGCCCAGCCCAAAGCTGGCGGCCACATAGAAGATAAAATTAACAGCTGTGGTGGCCCCGCCAAAGATTATGTACAACACTACCTGGCGGTGTTTTTCATATAATGCCCTCATTTTCTTGCTGTCTCCTGTATAATCTGCACAATTTGCCCAATGGCATCCTGGGTTCCGCTTTTTTTCATGGCGGCCATGTATTTGCCGCGGTCCGCAAAGGTTTGGCGTATTTTATCCACCAAAAGTTGGTGCGTAAGCTCTTCTTCATTAATAACCACAGAAAAACCCTGGCGGGCAAAACTGGCGGCATTTAAAATTTGGTCACCCCGGCTGGCTTTTTTCGAAAGAGGTATTAACACATTGGGCTTAGCTAGGGCCAAAAATTCGCCGATAGAATTTGCCCCGGCTCGAGACACCACCATATCCGCCAGGGCATAAAAATCCCCCATATTTTGGCCGATGTACTCAAATTGCATATAACCCGGGCGGTTTATGGCAGTGTCCATATTACCCTTGCCGCAACTGTGAATTATGTTAAAATGCGCAAGCAGGTCATCAAGGGCATCACGCAGGCAGTTGTTTATAATTTGCGAGCCCAAAGAACCACCCATAACCAGAATTACCGGTTTTTCTTGAGGAAAATTGCACAGCGCCGCCCCTTTTATGCGGCTACCGGCAAAAACCTCGTCCCTTATAGGCGTGCCCGTCAAAACCCCTTTGGCGACAGGGACTTGCCCCAAGGTCTCCGGAAAAACACAGCAAACCTTGGTGGCATGAGGTATGCACAAGCGATTAGCCAGACCCACCGTTATGTCGGATTCGTGAATAACCACCGGTACACCGGCCATACGGGCCGCCAGTACCACCGGCACGGCAACAAAGCCACCCTTAGAAAAAACAACATCGGGCTTAAGCTTTTTAATAAGCCTGCGAGCGTTGCCCACTCCTTTTATCACGCGAAAAGCATCGGTAAGGTTTTTAAGGCTGATATAGCGACGTAGCTTGCCGGAAGAAATACCATAATACGGCACCCCCGCTTTTTCCACAAGCTCTTTTTCCATGCCGTTTTTGCTGCCGATGTAGCTAATTTCAAACCCATCCACCCTAAGACGCGGCAACAGCGCAATATTAGGCACAACATGGCCCGCCGTGCCGCCACCCGTTAATATGATTTTCATAATACGATTCTCCACCTTGATTTTTATTCCATATTATGATACAATAATTTGGGAAAGTATGCAAGTGTGTATTGCAGCCAAATGCGAAAAGAGGATGATACCTTGAAATTGCGGCATATTATTACAATTGCTCTGGTTCTGTTCTTTGCTGCCTGCGACCGGGCCGCGGACAACCATCATACCACGGATGTCACAACAAATGTTACAACCCGTGTTACTGTTGTAGAAATCCCTCACTATTACACAGAAGATCCAAACCCAATCACCACCGAAACCTCTCCGGAGCCTCAATTTTTTCCCGATTATGTCGTTAATTTGGATATTGAACCTTACGTAAATACAGTAAACGGGGCAATGCGTGTTTATTTTAAAAATACCTCAGCACATGTTCTCGACAGGGTGCTTTTTAGTTTGCCTTTTAATGCCTTTGCTCACGACTTACCGCACAGCCCGCCGATGGACATACAACGGGCCACCATCAACCTAAACCCCGCTGATTTTTCTGTCGAAGGCCCACTGCTTACCATCTATCTCGAAGAAGACCTCGCCCCGGGCCAACAGTCTACCATCGGCATTATTTTCGAGGCCTATATCCCCCACGCCGGGCATCGCACCGGTAGCAACGACTATGCCCTGTGGTTTGGCAGTTTTTTGCCAACTTTGGTGGTGTTGGATGACCAAGGCTGGCACCATCACTCACATTACCCCGTCGGCCACCCCTTCTTTAGTGCTGTTGCTAATTACCAGGTGACAATAACCACCCCTGATAATTTTTCCGTTGTTACACCGGGGTCTGATATACGGCTGGCGCGAGACTTTGCTTTTGCGGTTCTGTCCGATGCTTATAACTATCGCCGCATTACCACAGACAATGGCATGGACATTGCCGTATATTACCATAGCGAACAAAGTGCCGCGACAGATATTGACGCATTACTGGCCACAGCCCGTGCCGCTTTTGATTATTATACAGCCCGCGTAGGTGCCCTGCCATACCAAAGCTTCAACATCATAGAAACCGAGCTCTTCCGCCGAGATTCTATTAAATTTCCCGGCATAACCTTTGTGGATTCCCGCATTATTAACACCGGCGACGTCCACCGCCTTATCACCAGAGATATAGGCCACCAATGGTTTTATGATGTGGTCGGCCATAACCCCATAACCCAACCCTGGCTAGCCCATGGTTTGGTTGGTTTCTTGCAAATGGGTTTTGCCAACCCCAATGATATAAGCATACACGCCCATATGATGCACGCCAGTTTGCTGGAAAATATGGCATACCTTGACCATCCCCAGCTTTCCCGCGGCCTTAGTTATCAGCATACCTGGCAAGACTTTCACCGCGTACACCACCAGCGTGGCACACTGCTTTTCTACGCCCTGTGGCAAAAAATGGGGCCCAATGCCTTTGACGAGTTTGTTCGGAGCTATTACCAACATCACGCTTTTTCCATCGCCACAGCAGATGGACTGATAGACCTGGCCGAAGAAATTCATGGCGCACCCTTACGGGGCTTTTTTGCGCTATGGATAAACTCTTCAACCTTGCCGCCTTTGCCGTATAGTCCATAATATTCCGATACGCAGCCCGGCATTTTTGCCCCAGGCTTGACATATTATAAAATAAAAGCAACCCCAAGGAGGATTTTGTATGATGAAAACACTTATCAATTGGGTTATAGGCGCGCTGCTTTTGTGGTTGATGTCCTTTATCCCCTTTATGGCCATCAGTTTTAATCGTTGGGTGACAATCCTTATTGTGGCAATGGCACTGGGCCTTATAAATGCCCTCATCGTGCCCGCCGCAAAAAACCTTTTCAAAAAAAGCACATCTTTGCTGCTCTTGTTGGTTTCGCTGGTTATTGATGCCGCAGCATTGTGGCTGGCTGGCCTTATTGTGCCGGGCTTTACCATCGAATTTTTCCCGACAGCCATTATCGCAGCCGTTGTGTTGTCTCTTGTTAACGTTGGCTTTAGCAAGGCATCGGCATAGTCCGCAATTCGCACAGATGGATATGAAATCCGCCCCTACAATGCAAAAAATCCGCAGGCCATCAAAACCTGCGGATTTTTTATGCGTTTTATACTTATCTGTTGCCAGAACCGCTTTTGCCGTCGTTTCTGTTGTGGTCGTTGTTATGCTCTTGACCTGGTTGGCCATGGGTTTGACCAGTGCCTTTATTGTTATTATTTTTATTTTCCACCTCGTTCAACCTCCTTTCGAAAGTTATTTCTCATCAAGGGCCGCCGGTTATTGACACCCCTACAGCAACTATTATTTTCAAGTGTTTGAAATTTTATACATATTTTTTAACTTTTCTTTTGGGTTGGCGAGTGGTATAATGATGCAAGCATACCCAGGAGGTCTGATTAATGAAAAAAGTAGTTGTGGCCATGTCTGGCGGCGTAGACAGCTCCGTCGCCGCATATTTGCTAAAAGAGGCCGGATACGACGCCATAGGTATCACCATGCAAATATGGCAAAACGAAAACGCCGAGGCCATAGAGGCCAAAGGAGGTTGCTGTGGCCTTACCGCCGCGGAGGACTCCCGTTTTGTGTGTCACGCCCTGGGTTTTCCTCATTATGTCCTTAATTTTCGCGATATTTTCCGCCGCACTGTGATAGATTATTTTGCCCGGGAATATCAGACAGGCCTAACCCCCAACCCTTGCATCGCCTGCAACCGCTATGTAAAATGGCAGTCCCTGCTGGATGCCGCCCTGCGCCTTGGGGCAGATTATATCGCCACCGGCCATTACGCAAAAATCGTCACACATCCGGATACAGGCCGCCTTACCATAATGTCATCAGATTCTACAAAAGACCAAAGCTATGCCCTATACAACCTTAGCCAGGAGCAGCTCGCCCGCACCCTTTTCCCTATTGGCGACATGCCAAAGGACGAGGTGCGCCGCATTGCCGCGGAAAAAATAGGCCTGCGGGTGGCCCATAAGCCTGACAGCCAGGAGATTTGCTTTATACCCGACAATAACCATCCCAGGTTTTTGGCAGAATACTTTGGCCAAGAGCTGCCCATGGGGGATTTTGTGGACGAAGCCGGCAAAATTATGGGACGCCATAAGGGCATAGGCCATTACACCATCGGCCAGCGTAAAGGCCTTGGCATGGCCTTTGG
>WQVZ01000047.1 GCA_009785595.1 Defluviitaleaceae bacterium
GTGTTTGCGATATTTTCCGGCCGGGGTGCCGTGGGTTCTTCAAAAAATTCAAACATGCCAAGATAATCCGGGGCCACCATGTCCAAATTTAGCTGTTCTGCTACATTCATAAGCCTTTCCGCCGATGTAAATGAGGAGTGCTCCAAGCCCCGCTCTCGGCGGCGGTCAGCATCCCGCCAAAAAACTGTGCCGTCAAAGCGCATGCCGTCAATATTGTCCAGACCAAGATTCCTAATGGCGTTATATCCCTGTGTGCTGGCACCGTGATGAACAAACACCGCACCGCTGTCCAAGGCAAAATTGGTAAAATAATGGCGGGCGCTGCGTATAGGACCAATCATTTCGGCGTCAAAATCCTGGAAAATAGCTATCACACGTGTTATGCTGCCCTCGGCCAGTACTTCATATATGATATCCGCCTGCATCAAGCCCATTTGGGGCAAGCCGCGGGATTCGTTGTTGTAAACCACCGCAAAAGGCCGCCGCCGGGCCGCTTCTTCGCATATATACAGCCCTGTCAGCCGACTTACCGCCACGCCTTCCGGCGACGATGGAATTGGGGTTGGCGTGGGTACTGGCGTCGGAGTGGGCCTAGGGGTAGCAACGGGGGTGGGTATAGGGGTTGGGGTAGGCTCGTACACCTCTTCTATTTGCCTTGCCACACCAGTAAGAGCCAGCATAAGAATAACAACCAAAGGTATCGCTGTCAGCAACTTACGCAACCCTACCTTCAATCCATTCTCCCCCCTTCGTCATATTATCTACGCAATCCCATTTCGGCTAATATTTCTTCCTGCCTGGCGTTCATCCGCCCTTCGTCACACTCTTCTTCGTGGTCATACCCCAGCAAGTGCAAAACCGAATGCACGGCCAAAAAGGCCACTTCCCGCTCCATACTGTGGCCATATTCTGCGGCCTGCGTCTCTGCCTTGTTTATATTAATAACAATATCACCCAGCATCACATAACCACCGGGTTTATTCATCAAAGCCAGCTCATCCCCGCCAAATTGCGGAAAAGACAGACAGTCGGTGGTGGCATCTTTACCTCGGTATTGGTTGTTAAGCTCCTGCATTTCCTCATCCGCCAAAAAAACCAGGCTTATCTCGCCGTCACACACTATGTTTTCAGCTGCCAAGACGGCAAAAACAGCTTTTTTGGCCACATCTTCATATGCCGCGGCCATCTCGCCCCCATTATTCTCCGTCAGTATCTCCCAATTCTTCATGCTCTTTAGTCTCCTCTACCGGATAGGGAATCCTCTCGTGATACATGCCCTTAAACACCCGCATAAACGCCTTTGCAATGGTGTCCAAGTCCTTTATGGACAGGCCGCTGTCCTCCAGCTGCCCGTCTTCCAGCCTGTCCCGAATAAGCTTGCGCACAAAGCCGTCCATCTCATCCATATTTTTGCCGCTTGTCGTCACCATAGACCGCACCGCTGCCTCACATGTATCCGCCAACATAACCACAGCACTTTCCGGGCTTTGAGGTATACGTATTTTGTATCTAAAATCACTCTCATCAATCTCCACACCCGGGTTTTCCATGCGCTCTTTGTGATAAAATGCCTTCATCAAAGACGTGCCGTGATGCTCCTCCACAAAAGCCATTATGGGCAGGGGCAGTTTATATTGCCGCGCCAGCTCCAGCCCACGTGTTATATGGTCGTATATAACCTCCACACTGGCTCGCGGCGGCAGGTCATCATGGGGATTTACCCCATTTTGATTTTCCGCAAAATATTGAGGATACTGCATTTTGCCAATGTCATGGTAATAAGCTCCGGCCCTGGCCAGTACATGGTCCGCTCCAATGTCATGACAAGCTGTTTCCGACAAATTAGCCACAACCAGGCTGTGGTGATACGTGCCGGGTATTTCTATAATCATCCGTCGCAGCAAGGCACTGTTAGGATTTGTCAGCTCTATTAGGTTATTTTGCGTCACAACTTCAAAGATAGACTCCCAAAAAGGCAGAGTGCCTATGCACAGCCAAATGGTGATAAAACCACCAAATAACGCAAATATGGCAGGATTTATCACATTTACAGAAAAACCCATAGAAAACATCAAGTAATTCGCCAACACCATCAGCACATTAACAGCACCAAGAGACACCATGGCCACAAACAACCGCCCGCGCACAATGGTCTGTTTTGCTATAATGGCCGCAAATACACCGCTAACCATCGCATAATTAAGCACCGCGGCATCCATGGGCTCCATAGCCGCTGCAATAATGCTAAGGCACACCGTAAGCACAATGGACAGGCGCACATCTATTAAAATAGCCGCCAACATAGCAAAAAACATCACTGGCGTAAAGAAATAATCCAGCGGCACCATAATGCGGGCCAGTATAATGGTGACTGTATAAAGCGTAAACAACATCAATATGCGCCGCCTGTTTTCCAGCATATCCCGCACAAAAAACAAAATATACAATACAGCCACGGCAAAAACAAGTGTGGTGGTAAGCACACCGCCGGCCAAGCCCACAAAATCCACGCCGCCGCCGACAAGGCCCAGCTCCATTATGGCCCGATATTCCGCAGGCTGGATGATGTCATGCGCCCGTACAATCATCTGGTTAACATGAAAGAAAGTAGGCTGCACTGCATCCCGAGCCTCCTGGCGTCGGACTTCCGTTGCCTCTTCATCAATTATCATATTTGGGCGCAAAAATTCGCCCACTATGACCTCACCAAGATTGACATACATTTCGTCAAAACCATCAGCCCGCAGTTCCTGAGCGACGCCAGGGGCAGCACCAAATTCGTCAGAAATACCTCTTTCCAGAATATCTTCAAACAATTTGGTGACAGTCACGTAAAAATGAGCAAAAGTCGCGCTGTCACCTGCAATCAAAAGCCGGGCCTGGTCATAATTTAATTCCAGCCCCAATAACGCATAATCCGGCAGAGGCCTGTCCTCTACCAAAGCTTCTTCATTACTAAAGGGAGAGAATATAGGTAAATATTGTGCCCGCAGCTCTCCCACGGCATCAAAAAAGTTTTCCAGTTCAGTTAATATATCAGCAGTTATCTCGAGATCTCGTATAAGCGGTGGTACCACATTAGCTACCGCTTCTTCCTGATCTCTTTCCAGTACATAAAAATCAATAATCTGCCTGGGCGCCCTAAAGTCAACGGGCGATGGCATTCCCGGCACAATATCAACAGCATTACCAATTGTAAAATAGCCAAAGCCAACAGCCACCACGCTGATTAAGTAAGACACCACCAGCAATGCCGTGGCAAACATGGATTTTCTTTTTTTTCTATCTTCGCCAGCAGACATTATTTTCCTCCCCGGCCCTGCTTCAGTCTTATCTTCCGTTTGTCTTTATAATTTTCGCGTTTTTCGCGTTTTTCATATGCTTTTATAATGCGCTGCACCAAGGGGTGACGCACCACATCTTTGTTGGTCAGCATGGTTATGCCAATGCCTTCTACATCTTCCAAAATACCCAGCACGTCTTTAAGGCCGGATTTTGTGCCTCCCGGCAGATCTATTTGGGTTATATCCCCCGTCACCACGGCTTTTGACCCAAAACCTATGCGAGTCAAAAACATCTTCATTTGCTCCGGCGTGGTATTTTGGGCTTCGTCCAACACAATAAAAGAGTTGTCCAACGTGCGGCCACGCATATACGCCAGGGGCGCCACCTCTATGGCACCTTTTTCCAGATTGCGGTGAAAAGCCTCTGCCCCCATAATTTCAAACAGCGCATCATACAGCGGCCGTAGGTATGGGTCAACTTTTTGTTGCAAATCTCCCGGCAAAAAGCCCAGCTTCTCTCCGGCTTCAATGGCGGGACGGGTAAGTATAATGCGGGCCACGTCGTTTTTCTTAAAGGCCGCAATAGCCATGGCCATGGCTAGATACGTCTTGCCCGTACCCGCAGGCCCCACGCCAAATACAATGGTTTCTTTGCGCATTTGCTGTACGTATTTTTTCTGCCCCATGGTTTTTGGCTTTATGGCCTTGCCCGCCAGGGTCAGGGTTACAACATCACTGTTGTTGCCGTCAATTTGGCCGATGGTGTTGTCCCGCAGAGAATCTATAATGTAATTAACCGTTGTCTCGTCAATTTTTTCGCCGTTTTCGGCAATGTCAATAAGTTTGCGCAGCACAGCGCGGGCATATTCGGCGTTTTCACCAACAATGGCCAGCTTGCCGGCACGATTGACAATATTTACACCAAAAGCCTTTTCTATTTTTATTATATTTTCGTCTAATTTGCCAAAAATCTCGGGTAATAGCTCGCCCGATACGGTGGTTTGTCCTCTTTCGTCCATTTAATTCTCCCCGGTATTCTCAATTACCGCTACCGCATTATCAACCATCATTTGCCGTTCCAGGTCAATGCGCTCCATAGTTATCAAAAAAACCTCAACCACCAGCACTTTTTCCTCTTCGGTAAAGTTTATCTCTTTGGTGTCAATCCTGGTGTCATATGGCAACTCTGCGTCCAGCAGACTTTGCACCATCTCTTCCCCTATTTGTTTAGCCTCTGCCGCAGTGCGGCTGCGCAAATAGCGCACAAGCTCAAAATACTCCGTTGTCGCCCACGCCACCGGCAATGGATAATCTGCCCCAAAGGCCATCTGGCGGCGGTTTTGTGTTGTGTCGTAATATATAAAGTCATGGTCGCCATGGGGCAGTGTAAACTCACGCCCGGCTATATCTATACTATAAACCCTTTGACTGCGTCCTGTAAAGCTTTTTTCAAAAAAAACCAGCGGCACTTCAAAATCCATGCGATAATACACCCGGGCCCAAATCTGTGAATCCGCCCTAACATAGGCATATGTCGGCTCTTGATACTCCGCCGCAATCTCCAGTCGCCCACTTACCAGCACATCCCCTTCACGCACCACATCACCCGGCCTAAACATAGGTGTGCCGCGGCTTGTGGCCATATGGGTGATAATGCCGTCTTTTGCGGCCACAATATCGGTTGGTGTGGCGGTGTCCACAATGCCGGGCTGTTCTATGGTCTCCACCAGATGTATTTGCGCCCATGTGCCTCTGATGGATAACGAAACCCAGGCAATATCACTAAACCTAGTCATCAACAGACTTTCCACGTCCCTATACGCAATACCATGACGAAAAACCCCGGTGGCAAAACCATTTTCCGCCAAAAATTCTGTCATTTCTTCGGCAGATATCCTATTTGTGCCGTGTATATCAATGCGCCACACAAAGGACGTAAGGACAACAAGAGCCCCAATGAAAAATAATCCACCGAAAATAAGCGCCACCCGCTTTTTAAATCGTTTTATCACAGCAGGTAAACCAAAGGGACCTATGGCGGTCAAAGTGGTACCGGTTTTTTCCGCAATATGCGCCAGGTGTTTATAATCCCGGACGGACACTTGGGCCGCAACAGCCCCGCCAGTCCTCCGTGCATCCCAAAAAAACACATCAACAGCGGCGGCCTGGGTAATTAGTCGCTCCACAGAAAACCCCGACATTTCTATTTTAACATATCCACGCAAAAAATTCCAGATTTTTATTAGCACATCACTATCTCCCGAATTTTGCCTTCAACCACTATGTTTTCTTTATTTATCTCCCGCAAAGTCAGCCCATCCCCCAAAACTTTCACCTCACCTATAGATGTCTTTATCCGCACCTGTCCATCGGTATAACCTGCAATGCCCTTGTGATTAGATACGGTTAATTCCTCATCCCCTACCATGGCAACAGACGGCAAGTCCAGCATTATGTCTTTGGGTAGCTCGAAGGCGGTGGTAATCCTTCGCTTCAATGCCTTATTGTTTATTTTTCTCAACACACCACCCCATCCACAGCTCTTCCATAATAATTTTATGCCCCAGAGCAGCTCAATATGTTATTGCAAACTTGGGCGGAAAGTGCTATAATATGTGATTGAGGTGGACAAAAATGAAAATAGCCGTCATCAACGGCCCAAATCTTAATTTTACAGGCATAAGAGAGCCTCATATTTACGGCAGCAAAACCCTCGATGAAACAAATGCCCAAATTGCTGCATCGGCTCCCGGCGTGGCTCTTGCGTTTTATCAATCCAACAGCGAAGGACAGCTTATAGACCATATCCAGCAGTGCCATCACGATGGTTTTGACGGCATAGTGCTAAACCCCGGTGCCTACACCCATTACAGCTATGCCATACGTGATGGGGTGGCCGCCGTTGGTTTGCCTGTGATAGAGGTGCATATGTCCAACCCCCATGCTCGTGAGGATTTTCGCCACAAATCCGTTATTGCTCCGGTGTGCCTGGGGCAAATAAGCGGTTTTGGCTCACATAGTTATGTTTTGGCCATACAGGCCCTTATAAAAATACTGGAGGTTCAAAAATGATTTCAGCAGGAGATTTTAAAAACGGCATCACGGTGGAATACGAAGGAGGACTTTATCAGATCATCGAGTTTTTGCATGTGCAGCCCGGCAGAGGGTCGGCTTTTGTACGTTCTAAGCTGCGCAATATCGTCACAGGCAGCATAATAGAAAAAACTTTCCGCCCATCAGAAAAAATGCCCAAGGCCCACATAGAGCGCCGGGACATGCAATATCTTTACAACGACGGTAATATATATCATTTTATGGATACAGAGACTTATGAACAGCTGGGCGTAAATGCCAGCGAAGTGGGCGACGCATTGGTGTATGTGAAGGAAAATGATATGGTGAAAATATTGTCCCACAACGGCAATGTTTTTGGCATAGAGCCGCCAATTTCTGTGGAGCTTGAAATAACCGCCACCGAGCCGGGTTTTGCCGGCAACACTGCCAGCGGAGCCACCAAACCAGCTACCCTGGAAACCGGTGCAACGGTTAATGTACCTTTGTTTGTTACCATCGGCGATATTGTAAAAATAGACACCCGCACCGGCGAATATGGTGGCAGGGTACAGAATTAACAAACCCTAAAGAAAATTAAAGAAAAACAAAGCCAGCAAAGCAGCACCTGCAACAGCCAATGCCAAACTTAACTTAATATCAAACCTGGGGCCACTTTTGGCCCTTTTTTTATGCACAGCAACAGCAGGCGGCATTTCCGCTATCTTGCTGCACTGCCCATTTATAATCCTCTCTGCTTCCCGCACAAAATCTATTCCACTCTCCCGGCCATCAGCCCTCAAAATAAATATGGCCTGCTCATATCCCTTATTCTTATCCCCTTTCACCAACACAACCTTGCGATTACTGTGATATATGCCCATATTGGTACTACCTCCAAACATTTTCCATATGTGGGAAGCATGCCCAGACTTGCACAAACTTATACCGGTGCACACGGAGCGTTTTACGCTCCGTTGTTTGACCGCAGCGTTTTACGCTGCGGTAGATCACGTTGCGTATACGCAACGTGAAGAACACGGTCCGTAAACGGACCGTGAGAACTACGCAGCGTTAACGCTGCGTATCATCAGCGCACCATGGCTCTCAGCACCAACACCGTCATATCATCGCCCACAACACCCCGGTAGTTCTCTCTAGCAGCATCCAAAATGCACTCCGCTATATCTTGAGGGTTGTTCTTAGGTAACTCCACCAACAACTCCTCAATCCAAAAACTATCTGCCCCTTTTAGCGAATCTGCCACCCCATCGGTCATCATCACCACAATATCCCCATGCTGCAGCTGCTTCTCATGCACATCCACGTCAATAGTTTCCAAAATACCCACAGGCAATGTCCAAGAGCCTATAGCCTCCACCTCTTCGCCGCGCAATAAATACGAACACGCCGCCCCTATCTTCACAAACTCCACCATGCCGCTGTTCATGTCCAAAAGGCAGATATCTAGTGTCGAGAAAAATTCATCCGAGGACTTTAGCAGCAATGCCGAATTTATCAGCCGCAAAGCTATGTCCTTCTGGAAACCTCGCTCCATCAATTCCTCCAGCAGCTCTATGGTGGCCTCACTTTCCTCCTTGGCTCTGGCACCGCTACCCATACCATCAGACAGTGCCGCAATGCACCGCCCGCCCCGCAACTGCACCAAGGAAAAGCTATCCCCACTTTGTCCGGCCATGTCTTTATTGGCCTTGGCCACGCCACTTTGTATGTAAAATTTCTGCTGCTCTACGTAAGACAAACGCACCATATGCCCGGCCAGCCGCTCCTCGGCAAGCTCCATTTTACGCCTTACCACACCGGACAGTAACTGCCCTATCTCTTTATCCTGCTTTTTGCTCCCGCGCCCTTTGCGGCTAAGACTAATCTCGTATTTGCCCCTCCTGTTTTCAACCACTATCACATTTTCCACCTCTATCCTTAATTTGCCAAATTCCCTAATTATCCTATTTTCCAGCTCTTGCCTAAAGTCCAACGTGGCCGCCAACTCTCCGGCAAATTCATACATCACGCCAGATAATCCAGAAAATTGCTGGGCCACCAGTTTTCTAGCTTCTGTCAGCCGCTGTTCCCAGTCTTTCTGCATTCTCTGCCTGTCCATTTGCGTCCACAAGGCACCTATAAATTCCGACAAGTGTACACATCTAGCAGAAAGCTCCAGGGGCACGTCATCAATCACAATTCTGCCACCTTTTTCCCCTTTTTCCACCATTTCCGCCACATATCGGCCAAATTTTTCATCCCCACCCCAGCATTGTTCATATTTATGGCACCGGCCGCAAAAACCGCCTCTCATTTCCTCCACAGTTTTCATCCGCTCGTCCCCTAACCTCCGCCGCCCCGCTAATCTCGCCTCAAAAACCGCAGCCAACCTGCCATACCCCGCCGCAAAATCGTATATCCTGTCCACAACCCGCTCTTTCACCTTGTCTACATACTCCCCTTGATGTGCCGTGGCCGGGTTTAATGTAGTATGAATGTTAAGCAGCAAGCCCTTGGGCAAAAAATAGAAGGCCACGGCAGCCCCAACCGCCGAAAAGGCCGTGCTCATATTTAGCAAGCCAAGGTCAAAATACAGGACAGCAAGCAAACCTACCACCATAAATGTCCCAATAGTGAGTAGTCGCCCCATAAAGCGCGCTGCCCCGGCCCCAAAACCCGCTGCACCCAGCAGCACAGCAAAATATATATATTCAAACCCTGCAATATTAAGCATAAAACCCAAAAACATACCACACACGGCCCCCACAGCCGCCCCGCCGCTTTGGGACGCTAATAATACAATCAATACCGCAAAAAAATGACGCATAGATAAATGCCATATGGACACATCTGCCGCGCCCAAGGCCAAAACTCCCGCCAGCACCACTATGGCAATAAGCTCCTCATTGTGCAATGCTCCTCGCTTTGCCCCGGGCGTTAGGCACCCAATACCCTTGGCCAGCACTATCGCCAGTGCAAATATCAACAACCCTTCCAGCAAATTTATGGCCAAAAAATACAGCCCCTGTCCCCGCAAAAAAATAAGCACCAAACCCGCCGCAAATGACGCCCCAGCCGCTGTTGCCGCCTGCAACATCCCGGCCGCCATTTTTGGCCGCAGGCTAAGAAATAAATTGGCAACACACAGCATCACTATTGCCAACAGATATTTCATAGAAAATTCGCCGCGAAAGCTGCTAATGATACCCAAAGAAGCAAAAAGTGCCGCCCCATAAAACTTATTGCCCTTAAACAAAAACGCAGAAATATACGCCAAAACAAAAGGGCTGGCCGCATCAAAAACAAGGGTGCGCGCCGCCAAAAAACTGCCCGCCACCAAAGCAAAATCCACGGCCGCCCCACGATTTATATTCAACTTTACAGGTCTTTGCTTGTCCCTGTTTATGTCCATCCCTATCAGCTCCGTCTTAAAAAACCTTTTCCAAAACCAATGTTTAGCCAATCCTTTCGAGCGTAATCTACAAAGAGGCAAAAGGATTGCGTTAAGCAGTTTTGGGGCAGGCTTATGTGTACAACCCATTATAGACGAACCAACCGGGATTTTTTGTCAAATATTGGTATTAACAAGAAATATTTTCCAATTACAAAACACAGTGCCTCGTCGCTCCGAACATCGCCTCCCTCTCAATAGCGAGAAAGGGGGTGATTCTCGTGAGAAAGAAGCGTACAAAAAGCACGATAGAGAAAATTCTCAGTTAGCAGCAAGACAAGAAACAAAAAAGCCAGGGATCGGGCCTCTGGCTTCTTTGTGAATCTCTTGAAAAAACATACAGAAAAGTAATTACTAAAAACAATACACCACAATTATACTAATTTTCCTCCTCGCCCTCGTCATCATCCACATCAAAATTAACCTCGGACAAATACCGCCCATACGACCCTTTTATAAGCTCCCCGTAATTATAAATATCATTAAGCCCCAAAATATCATACCGCACTGGCTTTTTGTTTTCATCTGGTATGGTTATATATTTCTTGCTGCGCTTAAACCAAAACCTGCAAATACGCTTGCGGTTGTTGTCATCTAATAAGACAGAAACATAGTTAATGGAATTGCGGTGAAAAAGCCTGTTTACATCGCACACATCTTTTAAGATAGACTTTACAATGGCAAAGGCCTCTATTTCATCACCTGTGAGAATCACAGGGCCTTCGGGTGCTTTGGCCGCCGCCAAAACATCCGGCGCTTGCTCTTCAGTTGTTGCCGCTGCCTCCGTGTCGGCCTGGTTGCGCATGGCATTTTTTAAGGTCTCGCGTATATTGTCGTTTATGTATTGGTTAAAACCCCGCTTCAAATGGGCCTAAAGGTTTCAATAGCCTTTTGCGTCTGCTTACCAATATAAATTTCAGACATCATGTACTTCACAAAGCTGTCGGTGGGCTCGCTACGCAGACCATTTAAAAATTCCCGTATTTTGTTGGTGTATTTCAGCTCTACTGCCGCAAAATACGCCGCATCCACATCCAAAGACGACCGCACAAAGCGCTTTAGCTCCGGCACTATATGTTCGTGAATGTCCAACACATTAAACACCAAAAACGGCTCCAAATCCATCTTGTTTTGCTCGCTTAAATCCGTAAAAAACTTATAAATTATGCCGTCGGTCAGTATTGCAAACTTCGCCGTGGTGGTGCCAAAATACCTAAACAACTGCGACGAATGTTTGTCTAAAACTTCGCCGCATCGCTTGCATTCTATCAAAATTGTGGGGTTATCATCAATTACAATAGCATAATCCACTTTTTCGGCCTTTTTTATCCCCACATCCGCCGTAAATTCCGGCACAAATTCTAAAGGGTTAAAAATATCATACCCCAGCAATTTAAAAAACGGCATCACAAGGGAGGTTTTTGTGGCATCCTCCGTGGCCAGGGCATCTTTTATTTTTGCAGCTCGTGAAGAAAAATTGCGTAACTCATCAATAAAATCCATAATTTAGCCTCCTTTGTCATATCACGCCAATAATAAACACACAGTTAGTGTAACCCCCCCCCTGTTTTTGTCAAGCCAAATTTTCACTTTTTTGTCAAGCCTCACACATACCAGCCGTAAGTAATATATTGGTAATGTAAGTAAACATTTTTAAAGAAAGACGGGGGCGGATATGAATAAAATTGTTGATATGCGGGGCATTTCCATGAAATATCACTCGAAGGAAGGGGAAGTAACCGCCATCACTAATATAGACCTGTCCGTGGACCAGGGGGAGTTTGTCAGCATTGTAGGGCCATCCGGCTGCGGCAAATCTACCCTTTTGTCCATTATGGCCGGGCTTATTCCTCCATCTTCCGGTCAGGTGCTTATAAACGGCCAGCCTGTGGCAATTGGCCAACAAATAGGTTATATGCTACAGCGAGACCAGCTTTTTCCCTGGCGCACCATATTGGGCAATGTATTGCTGGGGCTGGAAATACAAGGCAAGCTAACCCCAGAAAATACAGCCTACGCCCACGAATTGCTGGAAAAATACGGCCTGGGCGAATTTAAAAAACACCGCCCGGCGGAGCTTTCTGGCGGTATGCGCCAGCGGGCGGCACTTATACGCACCCTTACCACCCGCCCCAATATACTGCTGTTGGATGAGCCTTTTTCTGCCCTGGATTATCAAACCCGCCTGGCTGTAAGTGACGAAATAAGCGCGATTTTGGCGGCAGAAAAGGTGACGGCCATACTTGTAACTCACGACATCAGCGAGGCCATATCATTAAGTGACCGTGTGGTGGTGCTGTCCCATCGCCCCGCAACGGTACACAATATACACCACATAGACCTTGGCCTGACAGAAAAAAGCCCAATTTTGGCCCGCAAATCGCCTATTTTCTCGGAATATTTCAATAAAATCTGGAAGGAGTTGGACATCAGTGGATAAGTCGACACATTCACACGAACATATGCAATTCCTCCGGACCCTGCGCCGTCGCAAACACCTAATCGTGGTCTGCCAAATAGCCATATTAGTGGCTTTTTTCGCCATATGGGAACTGGCCGTCCATCTAAACTGGCTTGAGGCCTTTATCTTTAGCTCCCCCAGCCGTATGTGGCGTATGCTGCTTAACATGCTGGCCACAGGCGAGCTTTTGCACCATATATGGACCACCAGTTGGGAAGTAGTGGTGGCTTTTATCCTAGGTACCATCATCGGCGTAGCCGTAAGCGTGGCCCTCTGGTGGAACGGTTTTTTGCGCAAGGTGTTAAACCCCTACCTCGTCGTCTTTAATTCCCTGCCCAAAACCGCCCTGGCCCCCATCATCATAGTGTGGCTGGGCAACAACGTCCGGGCCATCATCGTCACAGCCCTGCTTATCTCCGTGGTCGTCACCATCCTCAATGTCCTAACCGGCTTTATGCACGTAGACGAAGAAAAAATAAAGCTGGCCCGCAGTTTTGGCGCAAAAAAACGCCAGGTGCTGGCCAAGGTGGTTTTTCCCGCCAGTGTGCCTGACCTTATCAACGCCCTAAAAGTTAACATCGGCCTTACCTTTGTTGGCGTCATTGTTGGCGAATTCCTTGTGGCCGGTGCCGGCCTGGGTCACCTCATTGTCTACGGCAGCCAAATCTTCCGCATGGATATGGTCATGTTATCCATCATCATCCTGTGCCTGCTGGCCGCCGTGTTTTATCAGCTTATTGTATTTATAGAAAAGCGTTTTGCCCGTTGGGCGGAATAGGGCTGTGGCCAAACAACATTGATGCAAAGCAGGACACCGAGAATGATGTCCCCTACAGATGCCATACACCCAGCACTTTATGCTGGCGACCGTGCATAAATATCAATGCAATTGGCCATAGCCAGCAATAGGGACACCTTGACACACAACGTAATATCATGATACAATTAATCCATATAAAGCCCATATAAGGAGGAAAGTATCATGAAAAAACGGCTTTTGGCATTATGCCTGCTGGTGGTTTTGGTTTTAGGCAGCATAGGCACGCCTAATATTTTGGCGGCGCAACCCACATCGGAGCAAACCTTCCCGGCGGCCATCAGGGATGTCTTCCCGGACCCTCTGCTTGCCATGCAGGTGGCCCTGTTGCTGGAAAAAGAGGTGTCCGACATGGTTACTTCGACGGAGCTTGCCCGTTTTCAGCCAGAATGGTCACAGGCCAATTTTACAAATATTAGCAACTTACAGGGCATCCAATATTTAACGTCACTGACAAGCCTAAGTATTTCAAACCAATACACCCGCCTTGCCAGTCTAACGCCCTTGGCCAATTTGACAAATTTAAACAGCCTGAACCTTTTTGGAGACATCAACATCAACGACTTTTCGCCCTTGACGTATTTAACAGGCCTGCACAATGTGTCTATTTTCGTCACCCGATCTCATGAGCCTATTGCCATTGACTTTCAGCCCTTCGCCGAGCTGCCCAATCTTTTTGGTCTGTTCCTTGATTTTGACATCACAGACGAACCTTTTGCTTTCGCGCCAATCGATTTTTCGCCCATTGGTGATATGGCCAACCTGACAGGCCTGTCCATAACCGGCATACCCATAGAAAATTTGGGCCAGCTGGCTACTGCTCTGGAAAGATTGCCAAACCTAACATTCTTAAGCATTAGGTCAGATATTATCACAGATATTTCGCCTTTAGCACGCCTGACAAATTTAGACAACCTACGCTTGATGGATAGCTTAATAACAGATATTTCGCCTTTGGCAGGAATGGTTAATTTAAGGTTTTTGTCATTAAGTAATTCTTGGAACAACACCCGCCCGCATCAAATTACCGACTTTACACCCCTTGGCAACTTGACAAACTTGGAGAGCATGGATTTGCCGCGTGGTCTTAGCAACGAAGAAATTGACCAAATAACACGCGTCACCAATTTTGTGTGGTATCAGCCATGGCACACATGGCGACTGACACGTGTCGCAACCCCTTCCACCCACAATATCCTTCTGGACGGCCAACTTGTCAACTTAACAGCCTTCAATATAGGCGGCAGTAATTTCTTTAGGCTGCGTGATGTAGCCTATTTATTAAACGGCACGGCTGCCCAATTTGAAGTTACTTGGGACGCAAGAAATCAAATTATACGCCTTATACCAGGCCAGCCCTATACACCTATCGGAACAGAAATGTCCGCGGAAACCATTAGGGAAACCCGGGCCGCACAAGGCACCGTAAGTTTAATGATAGAGGAGCAGTGGATAGGCTCTTGGGCCTATAATATTGATGGTTATAACTATTTTATGCTAAGGTCTTTGGGCGGCTATTTGGATTTTCGTGTGGGTTGGGACGA
>WQVZ01000048.1 GCA_009785595.1 Defluviitaleaceae bacterium
CTGCACCACACCCAGCGCGCCCATTTTCTGTACATTTACATCATACGTGTCATTAAACATCATGCGGCCGGAAATTTCATTGCCTGTCACGGCCCCATACAATGCCACGGCCAGGGCGGCAAACTCCGCACGAGTGATATTGGCTGTGTAGTTATTTTGCAATGATGTTGGAATTAAGCCCGAATTGAAAGCCTGGTTTATGTATTCGCGCGCCCATTGGTTTGCTGTGCCAAGGTTGGGGGCTACAGGCAGATCAGACTCATTTGCTACTGACTCTTTAGCTGATTTTGCAGGAATATCAGATTCCGTTGGATTTACGATGATTAAGTCATTGTTATCCACGAATAAAAGGAAGAGGCCGTCTATTTCTAAGATAACAAACATACTCCTCATCACATTCGCCCAAGTAAAGCTGCTTAACAACCAAGCGTCATAATTCAGAAAATCAGGATGTTTGTAAGCGGGTTCTTCTTGGGATATATAGGCAGCAAAACCAGGAGTGCGTGATCCGTCATCGCGAAGGAAATGAAGTCGCATGGGCAAATACTTGGGGAATCGCCCACTGCCGTCGGCATTCTTGTAAATCATGATTATTTCAGAGTCTGCGGTAGCCAAGTGAACCGTTACTTCGCCGTGTTCGTGCAGTATTTTTGTTGTTGTTCCCACAAATTCCTGTATCATTATCGTAAAGTTGTCGTCTTCGATAATCTTTTCCGATGCTGATACCGCTGCAACCAATCCCCCAAGCAAAACGAACCCAAAAATTAGGCTGATAAGCCTTCCTGATACCATTAGCTTTTTCATTGCTTCACTCCTTTTGCGGCATTCCAGGCGGCCACAGGTCGCCCCTACATTGCATATGTTGCTCCGGGCACAGTAACGTACTTCGTCATCCCATGCTCGACCCGGGATCCCTCGCAGGCAACAAAGTGCCACACCTACTGATAAATCTTACCTTCCTCCTCACCCCGCAGCACACGCAACGCCCCCAAGTTAAGGGCCGCAAGCTCATCCTCACCGGGATAACGCTTTACAGGAGCAATAAATTCCACACGGCGGGTAATTTCGCCGGTGATATAGTCACTGTAGGCGATGCCGCCGGTGAGTATAATAGCGTCCAGCCTGCCGCAGGCAGCCACAGCCTGGGCCGCAATTTCCTTGCCAATTTGCAGAGCCATGGCATCTATTATAAGCTTGACGGCAGGGTCGGTTTTGGCCCGCTGCTCCAGCTCAATAATACTGTTTGTGCCAAAATACCCAACCATACCACCCTTACCTTTTATCAGGGTTTTTATGTCCGCATGGGTGTATTTGCCGCTGTAGCACAGGGCCGCCAGGCCGCCGCTGGGCAGACCGCCGCTACGCTCCGGCGTAAAGGGGCCGTCGCCGTCAAGAGCGTTGTTGCTGTCAATAACACGGCCTTGGAAGTGGCAACTGACAGAAATACCACCGCCCATGTGTACAACCACCAGATTGGCTTGTTCGTAAGGTTTGCCGGCTTCCTTGCAGTATTTCCGCGCTGTGGCCTTTTGGTTAAGGGCATGGAAAATAGAGCGGCGGATAATGGCCGGATGGCCGGAAATGCGGGAAATATCCTCCATTTCGTCCACCACAACCGGGTCTACAATGAAGGCAGGCTTACCTATTTTATCGCCGATGGCACGGGCAATAAGGCCGCCCAGGTTAGATGCGTGGTCGCCAAAGTTGCCGCTTTGCAGGTCGGCCTTCATGGCGTCGTTAACATAATATGTGCCGCTGGGAATGGGTTTTACCAGGCCGCCCATGCCACAAATGGCGTCAAGTTCGGCAATATCCACGCCGGATTGCTCCATGGCAGCCATAATCAACTCCATACGGAAGTCATATTGGTCGCCTATTTTCTCGTAGCCTTGCATTTCTTCCATGGTATGGCGCAAAACCCGCTCGAAAATAGGTGTTTCGTCCTCAAACAGCCCTATTTTTGTGGATGTAGAACCAGGGTTGACAATAAGTATTTTCATCATAACTCTCCTTCAATATGTTTACATTTTTAGCTATGGTTGCCAATTCTCATTCGCGTTACAATATCGTTCTGGTCAAACTCGAACTCCACAAACCAGCGTGTTCCCGAATGAGAGAATCCAAATCCTGCGCTAGGCAGGCTAACTGGGTCATATAGCCTACCTATGCCGCAAGGGCGTTCTCTTAAAAAGAAATGAGTACGACTTCGCCATCTATAATTAGCTTCTACCGATCTCCTTGTAGAGCCAACGCCTATACGCCTCAAACCATGACTTCCCAATCTGTATTGATAGCCTATTACGTCAAAATAAGTAACAAATCCGTTATCACTAAGGATATAAAAAGTTACTCTATCGTAATGAAGGACACATAAATCTCTTTCATCGTTCCTTGTAATCGATTCCCTTGAGTGCGGTTCGCCTTTTCGCTCGATTACGCTGTTATAAGTCATGTGATAATTCGCATCCAAGCCATCTATGTCAATAAAAGAAACGCAACACGATATGGTCAGCGCAAGAGCTACCCAGTACACGATCATTCCTAACAAGACGATGGCAAATATTCCAAATGGCCAGGCCAGAATTTTTTTCATCCCCTTGCTAAAACAACACGGACAGAGCTATAGATATCAGCTTGCTTTCGGCAGAATCCGCTCTGCTGGTAAGGATTATTGGTCGCCTGGCGCCTATAACAACTCCGCCGTTTTTGGCTCCCGCTAAAAAGGCCAGAGATTTGTACAAAATATTGCCGGCTTCAATGTCCGGGCAAAGCAGCAGGTCGGCGTCGCCGCCAACAGGGCTGTCTATGCCTTTAATTTGGCAACTTTCGGCGGATACCGCATTATCTAAAGCCAGTGGCCCGTCAATTATGGCATCTTGTCCAAAAAGTTCACCATTTTTGTGCAATTTTACCAAATTTTCGTATTCCATGGTGACTGGCATTTTCTCGTCGGCTTTTTCTTTGGCGGCAAGCAGAGCCACCTTGGGTTTTTGCAACCCTAAATTATGTAGGGCCGCCAACGCATTGGTTATGATATCTTTTTTTGTATCAAAATCCGGGGCAATATTGATGGCAACATCCGTAACAAAGAGGAGTTTGTGATATCCAGCTACCTCGAAGGCCGCAAGATGGCTTAATTTCTTGCCGCTGCGCATACCGCCTTCTTTATCCAGGGCCGCTCGCATAACCACAGATGTGTCGATAGACCCCTTCATCAAAGCATTGGCCCGACCGGACGCCACAAGGGATACGGCAACTTTACAGGCCGTAGCATCATCGGGTTCGTGAACCATTTCGAGGTCAGAGATGTCTATGTCGCACAAGCTGGCAATTTTTGTAATATTATTTTCATCACCAACCAAAATAAAGTTAGCAATACCTTCTTTTGTGGCCATGGCGACAGCTTCTAATACGTGACTATCCGCGGCGCAAGCCACAGCCACCGTGGCCCCTTTTTTGCTTTTTGCCATGGCAAAAATTTCTGCAAAATTATTAATGATATCACCTCTAAAATCAGTTTCGTTTTTTCGTCTCAATTATAACATATACACAAAATAAATGCCACAATATTTTTGTTAAATTTTTATTTTGTTGTTAATGTGCACAAAACAAAAAAATGCCAACAGGCAAAACCATTGGCATTTTTTTGTTTTGTGTGAAGATGGGAACAATAGGACTTGAACCTATGACCCCCCGCTTGTAAGGCGGATGCTCTCCCAGCTGAGCTATGCTCCCGAGATAAACGACCCAGAAGGGACTCGAACCCACGACCTCCAGCGTGACAGGCTGGCGTTCTAACCAACTGAACTACTGGGCCATTGTCGATTCATCACAACCGACATTTGATAGTATACAATAGGCCGGGCTCTTTGTCAACAACTTTTTTTAATTTTTTTCTGCAAGAAATATTGCGGAGGAAAACGGCGGCATAATCACCTTTAGCAGGCCATTTTCTATGGCGTTGCTTTCGGGTTTTGTGATAAAATTATTTTCGGTGGTCAACATAATTCGCGTAACACAGCAATCCATAGCCACATCTGCCCGCCAAATGGGTATGGTTAGCTCTCTGGCAGCATCGTTGTTGTTAAAGACACAAATTATACTTTGACTGTTATCCCAGCGACCATAAGCCAGCACACCATAATCCGCCAGCAAAAATTCCAGGGAGCCGCCGCGTAATGCGCTATGGCTTTTATGAATTTTAATAACTTCTTTGTGAAAATCCAGTATAACACTGTCTTCGCGCCCCCATGGATATGGGCGGCGGTTGTCCGGATCTGTCCAACCCGTCAATCCTGCTTCGTCCCCATAGTATACCGCAGGACAACCAGGCCAGGTAAACTGCATAGCCACGGCGGCCAGCATTACGGCCCTGTTTGCACCCACATCAGCGGCGGAAGCTCCTTCGGTATGCAGGCGGCCGGTTTGTTTGTTTGTGCGCGTCAGAAATCGGCTGTGGTCGTGATTAGACAGCTGGTTCATGGTGCTTTGCAGGGCAGGATGTGGTAGCTTAGCCATAAAATACCGCATGGCCCCCTCCAGCGCAGGGCCGTTGTTTAGCATATCCGCCGAAAAACTTTCGCTGTGTTTTTGCATCCCGGTGAAAAACCAGGAAACAGGCTCCATAAAGGCATCATAGTTCATCACACTGTCCCACTGGCGGCCGTCAAGCCAGTCTGCCGGGTCACCGTAATGCTCGGCGATAATAACAGCCTCAGGGTTAGCTTTTTTCACCGCATCACGAAAATCCCGCCAAAATTTGTGGTTAAATTCCTTGCTGCGGCCCAAATCTGCCGCCACGTCCAGCCGCCAGCCATCGGCGTTAAATGGGGGCGACACCCATTTTGCCCCTATGCGCAGCATTTCATCATACAGCTGTCGGCTGCCTTCAAAATTCAACTTAGGGTGATTGTCGTGGCCCCACCAGGCGTCATATTGGCGGTTTTGCGGCCAGTCATCGTCCTCCCATATAAAATAATCGTGATATGGGCTGTTTTTGCAATGATGCGCCCCCATGCCGCCGTAAAAACCCTCTGTATCCATCCATTTGTTAAAGGCACCGCAATGGTTAAACACCCCATCCAAAATAACCTTTATGCCCTTTGCACGGGCTATTTCCACCAATTTAATGAACAGTTGATTACTGGCTTCTAAGTTCTGCATGTCTGTAGTACGCTGCATATACATGGTGGCATGGCGGTTGTGCAAACTGTCAAAACCAAGCACATTGCCCCCATCGTTGATGATTACACCATAATGGGGGTCTATATAGTCATAATCCTGCACATCATACTTATGGTTACTGGGTGACACAAACAGTGGGTTAAAATATATGACCTCTGCGCCTAGCTCTGCCAGATAGTCCATTTTTTCCATCACCCCAGCCAAATCGCCACCATAAAAATTGCATATATCAGTATTTTCCAGAGGCGTACCCCAATCCTCTACCCTTTTTGCCAAATGCCCCAGATAAAGATACTCAAAGCTTTCTACATCATTAGTTGTGTCGCCGTTATAAAATCGGTCAACAAATATCTGATACATCACGGCATTTTTGGCCCAGCCCGGCGTGCTAAAGCCCGGTATAATGGTGAAATTGTATTGTTGGTCTATATCTTCATACAGGCCGCGCTTATTGTAAAAATATTGACGACCGGCGGCTTCAACAGAAAAATAATATCTGATTGTATCGTGCAAGACAATTTGCGCCTGGTAATAATCAAACACACCGGCGGTTTTATATTTCTCCATAAATATACCAAAATCAGCCACGTGCAGCAAAACAGCGTCCGCGCTGTCCTTCGCGCAGCGCAGCATAATGCGGATGGTTTCGCCAACATAAGGCTCGGGATTACTTATAAAATTGCCCGTTTCGTCACTAAACACACTTTCCGAAAAAAAGCCCTCTGGTTTGCTTCCCACAACTACCTCCAAAATAAAACGCCCCGATACAATATCAGGGCGAAGGTTTTAAACATCTGCTAGTTAAACTTACGCTTACGGGCTGCCTCGCTTTTTTTCTTACGTCTTACGCTGGGTTTGTCATAATGCTCTCTTTTGCGAACCTCGCCCAAGATGCCAGCCTTTGCAGTAGCCCTTTTAAAACGACGAAGAGCAGAGTCAAGTGTCTCATTGTCTTTTATTCTAACCTCTGACATATTTTCCCCTCCCTCCGATAGCCAAAACAACGTGCCGGGCTTGGCTTATTACACATTTACTTCCGCATCAAAAAATTGCATAGTCGATGTATCTAGGTATTATACATGAAATTTTATGCAACGTCAAGAGGGAATTTGCACCGCACGCCCAAAATCAATTTTGTCAAAAATTCAACCCATATTCAACCTTTGGTTTATTGGAAACGGACAAAAAGGATGATAACATATTAATCGAGAACATCAAAAAAGGAGCAGATAAATGGAACATATCATCTCGGCAACAAATTTGCAAAAGTCCTTTAAGGACAACAGGGTTTTGAAAGGGGTTAGCTTTGGCATCCCAAAGGGCAGCATATTTGCCCTGCTTGGCTCTAACGGTGCAGGCAAAACCACCGCTGTCAGGATACTTTCCACCTTATTAAAGCCAGACGGTGGCAGTGCCGCCATTTGCGGTTACGATGTGATACGCCAGGCAGATTATGTACGGGGTTGCATCAGTCTTACAGGCCAATTTGCGGCAGTGGACGAAGTGCTGACCGGCAGAGAAAACCTTCAAACTATAGGTGCGCTTAACCGCTTGCCTAATGTTAATAAAAAGGCCGACGAGCTACTTGCGACATTTAGGCTGGAAGACGCCGCAAACCGCAAGGTTTCTACATATTCCGGCGGTATGCGCCGCCGTTTGGATATTGCCATGAGTCTGGCAGGCAACCCGGCCGTTATCTTTCTTGATGAGCCAACCACGGGCCTTGACCCCCAAAACCGCATAGCCATGTGGGATATGGTAAAGGGTCTGGCAGAAAAAGGCACCACCATATTTCTTACCACACAATACTTAGAGGAAGCAGAATATTTGGCCGACCACATAGCCATTTTGCACGAGGGCGTTATAGCCGCGGAAGGCACGCCTGATGAGCTTAAAACAATATTACCCCAAGGCGGCATACGGCTTGCTTTCCATAATTGTGCGGATGCAAAAAAGGCTAAAGAATTGCTTAAAGATTATCGTACTAGCCGAGGCAGGGATGGCGAGGGCGGCGAACCTGTTAAAAATACCATTGACGTGTCAACAGATGGCAGCGCGTCCCAATTTGCCCATGTGCTGACCACATTAAACGACGCAAACATACCCATTGCGCACTTTACACAAAAACAGCCATCTCTGGAAGATGTGTTCTTGACACTTATTGGCGAAAAAAAGGAGGCCAAATAGCCATGATTATTGTAGAAAACCCCAAAGGCAGACTGTTTGCCGATTCCTGGACCATGTTCTGCCGTTGTTTGCGCATAACCCTGCGCAACCCCGATGCTTTTGCCAATGCAATAATTGTGCCCGCTGCTGTGATGCTCCTTTTTGGCCTTGTTTTTGGCAACATAATGGACGTTGGCAGTTATAGCTACATAGATTTTATTGTGCCGGGCATTATTTTGCAAACTGTCGCCCAAGGTGCGGTTAATTCGGCTATAAGCGTAAACAACGACATGACAAAGGGCATAATGGACCGATTTAGGTCTATGCCCATAGCCAAATCTGCCGTGCTTACAGGACATGTAATGGCCGCCGTTGTGCGCAGCATAATTACCACCACCGTGGCCATTGGTATTGCCATCGCCATCGGCTTTAGACCCCAGGCAGGCTTTGTGGATTGGCTTATCATTGCAGGTGTGCTTGTTTTGTTCATGTTGTTTGTCACGTGGATTGCCGTCATTTGCGGGCTCATTGCCAAATCGCCGGAAAGCGCGGGCGGTTATCCGTTTTTGCTGTTTTTGCTGCCTTATGTAAGCTCCGGCTTTGCACCTATCGAAACCCTACCCAGTGGCATCAGGTGGTTTGCCCAGCACCAGCCCATGACACCCATTATAGACAGCGTGCGCGCCCTTATGCTTGGTACACCGCCGGGTGATGCCCTGCCCCTTGCTCTAATATGGAGCATTGGCATAATCATCGTTTCTTATGTTGTTGCCGTGCAAATTTACAAGCGCAAGTTTTCGTAGTAGCTAGCCTAATCTAATGGGTAATCAAAATACCGCCCCTGCGCATATACGTAGGGGCGGTATTCGTTGCGTGTCCATTACCGATGTGTTTTTAGGCGTACCGTGCGGGATTTGCCAGGCTTTGGATACGCGCTGATAACTTCGTTGTAAAGTTCCTCCACATTTTGGCCAAATTGCTTGCTGGAAAGATGGGTGATGGATGTCATGGCCTGTGTGACGATGCGTTCTTTTTCTGTCGGATTGGTCAGCAGATTGGCCGCCAGCCCGGCCAATTCATCATCTTGCTTAAAGGTATAGCCCGTTTCGCCATGGCGCACCAGAGCCTCTATGCTCTTGTCAAATTTTGCGATAATAGGCAGATGCGCGGCCATGGCTTCCACATATGTCAGACCTTGGGTTTCGCTGGTAGATGCAGATATAAAAACATCACCCAGTTGATAGTATTTGCCTATTTCTGCCCACGGCCTGGCACCGGCAAAGACCACGCGGTCGGCTATTCCCAGGCTTTTTGCCAGCTGTTCAAGCTCGCTACGGGCCGGGCCGTCACCAACAATGACCATCTTAACATTTGGCAGTTTTTCCAGTATTTTCGGCATTTGTCTAATAGCAACATCCATGCTTTTCTCTTTGGCCACACGGCCTAGTGATAATAGCACCTGCTCATCCGGCAATATACCCAAATCTTGGCGCAAATTGCCAATTTCATTTGCGCAATATTGTCCGGGGGCAAAAGGTGCAAAATCTATACCTGTGGGTATAACCCTTATGGGCCGCTCTACCCCGTATGAAAGCAGGCTATCGCGGGCTTTATCCGCCGGGGCTATAACAGCACGGGCGCGGTTGCAAAAGAAACGAGAAAACTGCTGGGCCATTTTTGGTGTAATAAGATGCCCGCGGGCCACGTAATGTACATAATCTTCATACATGGTATGATACGTATGCACCAGCGGCACCTTTAAAAATTCCGAGACAACTTTACCAAAAATCCCCAGCGGAAATTCGGTATGTGTATGCACAATATCCAATTTAAGCTTGCGGATCTTCAACAACACCTTTGGCGGATACACCAACCCCACACGGTGTGTGGGCAAAAAAACAAAAGGCATGGATGGCATACGGAAAATATTAGCCTGCGGCGTGGCCTTGGGGTCTGTTGTGGTAAAAATATATACATTGTGGCCCAGAGCCGTAAGCTCTCTTTCCAAAAGATGGATAGATGTGGCCACGCCATTTATTTGCGGAAAAAATGTGTCAGTAAAAATGCCGATGTTCATGTTTTCGGCCTCCTTGCCAGCGGCGATGTTTGGACGATTAGTATACCACAAAGATATGCTAAATAAAAGGTAAAAATATCAAGGGCCACCGAAGATGGTTGCCCTTGATTCCTATATCAGATCTTTCCTGTAGCCGATTTTATGATAGCCTTTTACCTCGCAGAAATCCTCAAAAACCGTAAAAGCCTTATAGCTCTGACTTTCATAAAACTTAGGATTGGCAAAACCCGTGGTCCATGTATAAATATGTTCTATGCCGATTGACTTTATCTTATCTTCAAGCTTCGCCAGGAGCTTTGCCCCAAGACCCTGCCGTCTAAAATTCTCATGTACCCACATATCTGTAAGGTTAAACCATTTGTGATTTGTAAGGCCGGATGCAAAACCTATAGCAACGCCGTTATCTTCCGCAATAAATTGATAGCGCACTTGAGGGACATCAGGTATGCCGTCTTGCCGTTCAATTTTCTTGAAATCATCATAAATATCTTGAAGTTCCTGCTTGGTTATATCCCTGTCTGTTATTGTCAATGCATTTCACCGCCCTACATCATCTCATCAAAAACCGTACCCAAAATCTCTATGCCCTTAACCAGCTGTTCGTCTGTGGGGCTGGAGAAATTTATGCGGAAATACTGGCTTGGTTCACTTGGGTCAACAGCAAAGGCACTGCCCCAAACCACGGCCACACCGGCTTCCAGGGCCTTCTTACAATAGACCATCATGTCTATATGCTCAGGCAGACGGCAAAAGATATACAGGCCCCCTTCGGGCTTTACATACGTGACACCGCTCAGATGCTTGTCAATACCATCCAAGGCTATTTGCAACTTTCTTCTGTATATATCACAAATTTTTTCTATGTGATTTTTCAGGCCATGGCGTTGCATAAATTCATAAACAATCATCTGGCTTAGCAGCGGCGTATGTACGTCGGACGCCTGCTTAGCCGCCGCCAGCTTGTTAAAATACGGCTTGGGGGTCAGCATATAGCCCACGCGCAGGCCGGGAGAGATTATTTTGGAAAAACTGCCAGCATACAAAACAATACCTTTTGCATCAAATGACTTGATAGACGGGATGTCTTCGCCAAAATAGCGCAAATCGCCATATGGGTTGTCTTCTAATATAAGTACGTCATATTGCACAGCCAGCTCATACAGCCGCTTGCGTTTGGCAAGGGACATTGTCCAGCCGCTGGGGTTTTGGAAATTAGGGATGACATAAATAAGGCGCACGTTTTTCTCTTGTTTTAGGGCTTCTTCCAGCTTTTCCATATTCATGCCATCAAATTCCATCTCTACACCCACAACATTAGCATTGTAGGAACCAAAAGAATTGAGAGATCCAATGAAAGTTGGGTTTTCGGTAATTATAGTGTCACCTTCGTTGCAAAAAACCTTGGCAACAAGCTCTATACCCTGGGTTGCACCGGATGTGATAAGCAGGTCGTCATTATCATCGCCCACACCATAATGTTTTGCCAAATATGGCGTAAGCACCTGGCGCAGGGGTTCATAACCCATAGTAATGCCGTATTGCAGGGCTGTTATGGGATGTTCTTTCAATATTTTATGGGCCAGTTCCGCCACTTCTTCATGGGGAAAAGCATCCGGTGATGGGTTGCCCGCCGCAAAGGCAATAACCTTGCCGCTGGCGGTGTGTTTTAATATTTCATATACGGCGGCGGGCTCCAGTTTGGCTATTCTGTCCGCAAATTTTGTATTCATGGTGTGGGCCTCCTTAATAATCTTGGCAAATCTGTTGCAATAATATCAATATTATAATGCACTTTTCGGTCAAAGTCTACAAGAAATTTTCGCGCCCCTTGACTTTTACGCAGAAATTGACTATATTTATAATGAAACGATGACAACGCAGAAAGAGGGATTATATGCTTAAAAGCTTTGGGGAATTAAAAGCCAAGGTGCTTGCGGCTGGGCAAAAAAAGGTAATTGCCCTGGCCAGTGCGGCTGATGAAGCCTCGCTTGAAGCCATAAGGGACGCCCAACAGGCCCTGGGTGTAGAATGCCTGTTTATAGGCGATAACGACAGCATCATTGCCATGGCAGAAAAAGTTGGCCTTGATATCAAAAGTGACAATATTATCCACACAAACTCTCACCAGCAGGCGGCGGAACTGGCCGTGGGCCTGGTACGGGATGGCAAAGCTGATGTATTAATGAAAGGCCAGCTACCCACGGGCACGCTACTTAAAGCCGTGGTAGACAAAGACCGCGGCATACGCACGGGGGGGCTGATGTCCCATGTGGCAGTGCTGGAAAGCCCGTCCTACCACAAACTGATGTTTATAACCGACGGCGGTATGGTAACCGGCCCCAATTTAGAGCAAAAACAGGCCATTTTGGACAATTGCGTCACTTTTGCCGCGGGATTGGGTTATAATATGCCAAAAGTGGCCGTTTTGGCCGCTGTAGAGACCGTAAATGACAAAATGCCGGAAACCGTAGACGCCGGCCGCCTAGCCGAGATGAACAGAGCAGGAGAAATCGGCGGCGGCATCATAGAAGGGCCACTGTCTTTTGACCTGGCCATCAGCGCAGAATCTGCTAAAATCAAGGGCTTTACATCGCAAGTGGCAGGGGATTCGGATATCTTTCTGGCTCCAGACATCGCCACAGGCAACATACTGTCCAAGGCCCTAATATACCTTGGCGGCGCCAAAATGGCTGGTTGCGTCCTTGGTGCCGCTGCACCCATAATCCTGGTGTCCCGGGGTGCCAGTGCCGAAGAAAAAATGCTGTCCATACTGTTGGCCATGGCGGTTTGACGCCATTCGCACCTCTGTAGGGGCGGATTCTATATCCGCCCACCCATAATATCATATATGAAAAGGAGAGATAACACTATGATTTTAGTTAACACGGACTTTATAACCGGCAAAAACCTGCAAACCCTTGAGCTTGTAAACGGCTGGGGCCTGCTGGCCTTTGGCATAAATCTACAAAAGGCCGCCCAGCGTGCTAATGCAGAAATGGAAGAAGCCGCAAAAGAAATGGGTGCCGATGCCATTATTAATGTGCGGTATTCCTTTGGCGGCGGCGGTACCAACTGTGTGCTGGCCACAGGCACAGCCGTTAAATTTGTTTAAGGCCAAGTGAAATGCGCAAGGAGGGATGCGGCGTGGAAAGCTCAGATAAAAAGATATGTCGCTTGTGTCGCAACGAATATAGTCACGACAAAGAAACGTGTATACCTTGCGCGGAGCCATTGTCACCCTTACCGGATGTTGAGCCAAAAAATTGGCTACGAAAAGCAATTGAAGCGATATTTTCAAAAGATTTGAAGAAAGTCGAGCCAAAGTACTGGTGGCTGGCAACGATTGCGCGGACTGCATCCGGCATCTTGGCTGTAATAGTTGCTATCACTGCAATTCGTGCAAATGTAGGCATTAGCCCTCAATCTGTTGCTGAGCCTAGTAGCTATTTTATCAGAGAAACCGAGAATCAAATTAGTACTTTATCCAAAATTAGCTTTATGGAAGAGATAGTCGAACAGGCAGAAGCGGGCGATGTACGAGCACAATTTGAGCTTGGTCTTCTGTACAGAGACGGTTTTGAGCCCAGCATTGCTCCTCAAAACGATTTTCAAGCAGCATTTTGGTTTCGTGAGGCTGCGAAACATGGGTATGCCGAAGGGCAATCTGCTCTTGGCTGGATGTATGAGCAGGGCCGCGGCGTTCTGCAAGACAACCATCGAGCGATCTTATGGTTCTATAGAGCCGCAAAGCAAGGAAATTACACAGCTCAATTCAATCTTGGCTTGGCATATATGGTAGGCCGTGGCGTTTTACAAGATGATTACCGAGCAGCTCTGTGGTTCTTTAGGGCTGCCGTGCAGGGGTTTGCTATAGCTCAATTTAATCTTGGCTGGATGTATTGGCAAGGCCGTGGTGTTCCACAAGATGATTATCGAGCAGCCATTTGGTATCGTGAGGCCGCGGAACAGCAACATGCTGCGGCTCGATTCAATCTTGGGTGGATGTATGAGCAGGGTCACGGTATTCCGCAAAATTTTGAATTAGCAGTAGCGTGGTACAATATGGCTGCTTCACAAGGTTTTGAATTGGCAATAGAGCGTCTTGAGTCGTTAGAGATCGAAGTGATGCCCGCACCAGCACCAGTACGCACATTTCCTCAAACAGGGGGTGTAGATCCTCCTAAGAGGACTCCATCTCAAGCACTAAGAGAAATTTATTAAATTGGTGAAAGCAGACGATAATACAGTAAAAATTTCTAAGTAGATTTAGGAGGAGAGATTTTATGAGAATGTTAATGACAGGTGACGAGGCCATTGCCCGTGGCGCATATGAGGCCGGGGTGCATTTTGCTTCGGCATATCCGGGCACGCCCAGCACGGAGATTTTGCAGAACATGACCCAGTATAAAGAGGTTTTTGCCGAGTGGGCACCTAATGAGAAGGTGTCACTGGAGGCGGCGGCAGGCGCGTCTATTGCGGGTATGCGGGCCATGGCTTCTATGAAGCACGTGGGGCTTAATGTGGCGGCAGACCCGCTGTTTACCTTTGCATACACCGGGGTTAATGGTGGGCTGGTGCTAATTAACGCGGACGAGCCGGGTATGCATTCGTCACAAAACGAGCAGGACAATAGGTATTATGCCCAGTCGGCGAAGATTCCTATGCTGGAGCCGTCAAACAGCCAGGAATGTATTGATATGATGAAAGTGGCCTTTGAGCTTAGTGAGGAGTTTGACACCCCGGTGATGGTGCGGATAACCAC
>WQVZ01000049.1 GCA_009785595.1 Defluviitaleaceae bacterium
AAAGATGCCGATAAGGGCACTTTGCCACAAAAACATCAACAGCCAAAAGAACTTGCCGTTTTGCTGGTTAAAGCTGTATATGGATGCAATGAGAAACATAAAGGTGGTGAGGAGGATGAACACAGCGGAAAGGGTGTCGGCCTTTAAAACCACGCCCATAACCCCGTGGTAGCCGCCCACCATAGTAATTACATCGCCGTCTTGGGTGCGCACAAAAAGATAATAAGAAAACACCACAAGGGCCAGCTGGGCCAGTATGGCAATTATCCTGCCCACATTGGCGCTGGAGAAAAGGTATAGAAATATGGCCAGCAAGACAGGTATGATGACAAAATAGGTAAGCATAATATCTACTCCGTTTTCTTTGTTCGTTTGTGTTATTGTGGATATCATTGAAATATCGCCTTACGGCAATATTTCAATGATGATTTCATACTTGTTCGGTATAATTTGGTTAATTATCGCCTCATCGCATGAAGTTTCAACAACCAAAACATCGCTTCTTGCGCCTGCACCATGTACCAGATTAGCAAAAGCTGCCCGGTCAACCCGGGTTAATTTAACTGGAATACATATTGCAACATGTGGCCGCAAAAATTTGAAAAATCTTTTTAGTTTAGCTTTAAGGAAAAGGTACTTAAACATACTTTTGGCCAAATCTAAATTAGCAACTGTTCCGTTTTCTAGCGGCGAGACTATCAGCACATTGCCAAATTTTCTGATAAATGTGTTATCAGCACTTTCGATTTTTGATTTAACCCCTATCACTTCTTCGCCCAGCGCAATTATGCCCTTTGTTTCTTCGAGAATAGCCAGCAGAGCAATCTCCTTAACTAGCACCTGTCGTTTCCCGTTGTAAAAAGTAACGACAGGAGGTCTAAAATCAGCAAATTCCATTTGTTAACCCCCCTATGAGGTGTATTGTCCTGGATTGCTTTGGCCTCGAACTTTTTGGATTTTTGTGGCATGGCTGGCCCGCAATGACGCAGCCAAACTATCCGTAGCATTGTTGGGAAAGTAGAGAAAGCAATGGGGTAAGTCGTAAGTACCACGAGTTTAGTTAGCATTTCGGTCCGACTGCGGGCGCCCGAGAAGCTATACAAGCGCACCGCGGCCAGAACACCCTTAGGTGGCGTTTTCACTGCTACTCTTGATGGTATCCCAGTCCGTAGACTTCACCTTACGCACCAAGGTTATAAGCATCACTATATTTGCGGCGGTGACGGACATGCCTATGATGATAGCTGTTATCATCAGTGCCTGGGGCAGGGGGTCGGCTATATATGCCATGTCATGCTCTAAAAATTCGCCGATGGGGGGTACCATGCCTGCCCTAAAGCCAAGGCCCACCCAAAATATGATAACCGCCATTTCTACCACGCTGATGAAGACAATGGACTTTATGACGTTTTTGCTGGTGATAAGCCCATAAAAGCCAATGAAAAACATGGCCAGGGCAAAAAGTTCTATTACGGAGAAATTCATCGCTCGTCACCCTCCAGTCTTTCGATGCCTGCATATCTGTAAAATAGCAGGGTAAAGCCGCAGGCCACCTTTATGCCGATAAGGGCGTTCATTATGATAAGATAGGTATGCTGGAAGTGCACCAGCCAGCCGCTTGGTACATATGCGGCGGTGCCCAAAAAGATACCCACAATGGCAAACAGCACAATGCTGACAAAAACCAGCTCTTCCATGCGTAAAATTCTGCCGATGGGCAGGTCAAAGATATTGTATATCATATAGCGGCATATGAAGAAGGTGGCCACCGCCACACCGCCCTGGAAGCCGCCGCCGGGGGTCAAAAAGCCGTTAACCACAAGATATATGCCAAAAATAAGTATAAGCGGGGTGATTATTCTGATGATAAACACGGCCAGGCCGGAGCGTTGGATGTCGCTGCGGATGCCGTCGTCGATGGAGGTGCGTTCGAAGAAGGACATATGCAACACAGCCACTACTGCCACCACCAACACAAGGGCTTCGAATATGGTGTCATACACTCTATAGCCGAGGTATATAGCGGATGTGGCGTTTTCGCCGCCCATTTCTGTCATAAATCGTGTTATATACTGCTCTTTTAGGTATGGATTGGGGTTGTTCTCCGGTACAAAATACAGCACCAAGCCAAAAATAAAAAGTGTAAAAACAAGGGGTGCTATATGTTTTTTTATGCCGGACTTTTTCTTCATGCCCTCGGTGGTCGTTTTGTCTTCTTGGGCGATGTCTGTTCCATATGCCAGATTGTAATATTTTTCGGCACCAATGACGAAAAAAATGGTGGCAAAGGCGCTGATGGCGATTTCTGCCATGGCTACGTCCGGAGAGCCCAAAATAAGAAGCGCGGCGGCGGCAACCAAAGAATATATGCCGAAGTATATGATTATCCGCCCCACTTTTTCTTCACGTAGCATCATCAAGGCGGTTAGCACCCAAAAGCCTAGGATCGCGTATATCATAAGCCGTCTCCTTCGTTTTTATCGTCCGCTTTATGGGGGTCTGTCAGTTTTAGCCCACTGGCGTATGCCGACCGGGCTATCATATGTCCCACCAGTGGGCTTAATATCAATATAATAACCATAAGCAGCAGCAATTTGCCAGAAAAAAAGCTAAACCCGTGCCTAATGGCCAGGCCAATTAAAAATATTAAAACGCCCACGGTGTCTACCTTAGAAACCACCAGTATACGGGCGTAAAAATTTTTAAAACGAAAGATGCCTATGATGCCGATAAGCATAACCACCAGGCCAAGAGCCATTAGGGCCATGCCTACTACCTCCAGCACAATGCTCATTTGCTTTTACCTCCTCTTTTTCTGTCCGCAAAGAAGAGTGCTATATATATGGTGCCGATGAAGCCGGAAAGGGCGTAGATGATGGCGAAGTCCAGCAAAAATGCGGCGTTGTTCATGGCGGAATAAATGATTATGATTATGACAATTTTTGTGGCCACAATGTTCATGCCCAAAAGCCTGTCCCAAATGGTGGGGCCTTTCATGACCCGGATAAAGCACAGGCCAAGAAAAACTATCATCACCCAAAACATCCAGTTTAACATATATCCAAACAAATAGTCCATGGAGGGTTATTTTAACCTCGCTTCCTGGGCTTTAATAAGCTTGCCTTGCAGCTTGCCCATAATTTGCTCTGCTGCATCTGGCGGGTTATCCTTGGCATCCCGCCGCCTAAGCCACAAAATGGTCATTTTTTCTTTTTCCAGCTCTAAAAGCAAAGAACCGGGGGTAAGGGTGACAGAATCTGCCAGCATAACCCGCAAAGAATCGTTGTTTATATCTGTCTGCACCTCTACAATGTCCACCCTGGCACCGGCAAATATTATCTTGCCCACATAAATTGCGGAGAAAAAAATTTGACCCACTAAAAATAGTGGATACATGGCCAGTTTATTAAAATTTACGCCGGTTATTTTGTCAAGAGGAAGATAGCGGCGGGCAAAAAAGACACAACCCGCGCCAAAAACCGAACCCGTAAGAACGGTGATGACAGAAAGGTTTTCTACTAATATTATCCATACAATGGCAAGCGCCAGTACAATTACAGCATTGCGTATGCTCATAAGTTGCCCTCCCAGCGCCTAAACGGCATAGGCCGACATTTTAGTTTGCATGGAATTATAAACTAAATTTCGGGATTTGTCAAGGGAATCTTTAGTGGGCAATTGGGCAATTGGGCAATTGCGTTTGCATTAAAAGGAGAGGCTGGGCCGGTTGCCCCTATGTAAAAACATGGCCAATTGTGCGCATATTCTCCTTGGTAGTGGTCTATATGAATTGTCATCGCATACATCATAAGAATTCGGTTTTTACCTAATTTTTGCCATTGACTTATGAGAAAATATATATATAATAGTAAGTGTAGCGGCACATATAAGACTTGACCCAAGCCCTCGCGGCATTCGGTAATTTCGTCGGTTTTTTAACCGGGAATTGCGCTGTGCTTCAAGGGGTTTACCCTATGCAGGTTTTTGCAGGCACGAGCAGGCCCATTGACGAGGCGCGCGCCCGGCTTGCATAGCAAGACATATGTTGCTGTAGGCAAAACACAAAAAGCTGTTTTGCTTTTTGGCTAAAGTACATAAACCCATTGTAATCCCGCGTTATCATCAAATAATGGAGGGAGCTTTTCTATTACGGCTTGTTACAGTCGGATTTTAATGCTTTTGTCTTAAATTTGGCGAGACAATGGGGCTCTATTAGGGTTTTGTGCAAAAACCGAAAAAACAAAACAAAAAATAATGTGTTTTTGCAGGTACCTGCTTGTTGTCGAGATTTTACTTTTTTGACCGAGCAGGGTACGAAGCTTCGAGAAAGTGGCAACGAAGCGCGCATCAAGTACATGAAGGAGGAGCTTGTCCTTGGTGACTTGGCTTTTTGCCAGGTGTTGCTTTGTGGCCATATCCCTATAAAATGTCAGCAGCGCAATATATAAGCTGCTGCTTTGATAGGGATATGGCCATGGCCACTTTCGCGAAAGAAGCATTTGGTGCAATGCACAATAAGCCGAAACAGCAACAAAACCGCAATTTTGCTAAAGAATTTAAGATGATTTACACAAGATATAGGTATACAACTCTCTGTCATCCAAAGGTTTGGCAGGGTGCTTGGTATATCTATTAGTAGTTTTTTGAAAAACAACATTAAAATTCAGAAAGGAGGCTGTTTCTGCTGATGGAGTATGTCATTAAGAAACAGTTTGGAAGAGTTGTCAGCTTGCTTTTGGTAATGCTGATGATTTTTGGCAGTGTTCCGGTAGATTTGTATGGGGGTACTGTTGAGCCAACAGGCGAAACACAAGTATTTGATTATGAATTACAACACGACGAAGACGGCCACGAGCATGATTATGAGCCGAATTACGAAGACGATGAAGAAGACGAAGCTGTAATTGAATGGTATTCTTTTGGTGGTTATGTTGTGGCGGAAGATGAAACGCCGCTGTATGGCGCTGAGATTTCTCTCTTCTACATGGACCACCTGCACGCACGTACTTCTACAGACGCACAAGGACGGTTTTTTATAGATGCTATGGCGTTTAATGTAGAAATGCTGGATGATTGGGCTATTGAGGCGACGCTTGAAGGGTTTGAAACAGGAACCGCTTGGCTGTCCGAATATATAGACGCGCCTGTTGGCACCCAATATACATCTATCGAGATAGATTTTCAGCTGTGCGCCCAAGAAATTGGATGGGACGGCTCTTTTGTTTTGAAAGGCACTGTTGTGTCCGAAGAGGATGAAAGCCCGTTATACGGTGCTTTGGTAGAATTTGCAAGCGGCGGATACGCGTTTTATACCGAAACCGACGCATACGGCTTTTATGAAATAATTATCACCCAGCAAGATGTTAATGAAGACACAGACATTGCCGCATTGATGTTTGGCGCTCTGCTTGGGGCGTCCTTTGATGGTTTTGCAGAAGAAGTGGTGCTGATAGACGACCACATCCTGTTTATTGATGATTATGGCAGGCTGGCCATCGACTTTACACTTAGACCCGAAGGCTTTTTGCCCGAAGGTATGGCCTTGGTTCATGGTATTGTGACCATGGACGGCGAGATTGTTGTGGGTGCCGCGGTTAATTTTTATGTTAGCGAAACCGATGACGAAGACATGCTTATTTTTACTGCCGAAACCGATGAGGAAGGCAGATATACCATAGAAATACCTGCCGTGTACGGCACAACATACAGCGCATGGGCAACATATATCATAGAAGACTATGAAGTGGTGGTTGATGAATATGGCCGCCCTGTGCTTGACGAGCTTGGTAATGCCATGATAGAACGCATAGCCGTTGGCGTTGCAGTGAGCGAAGTTATAGAACTTGTACTTAACGAAGGCGACGAAGTTGAAGCTAACTTCGAACTTCATGAAAACAGCTTAATGCGCTTTGACGCGGCGGTAACGCACGAAATAGGCACATGGGCGCAGCTGCAAACCTTCCTTAGAGGCGGCATAGGTAGCAATATTGATAACTTTGTAATAACAGCAAACATAACCATGGGTACAGGCGGCGCAAACCCGGAAGAAACAGGCCGTGGTTTTGTTGACGGCATACCTTTCATGGGCTCTTTTACCAGTAACATAGAAGGCACAACGCGCACTATCAACAACATGAGATTAAGACCCAGAAGCAACGCGGAGACCATCACATGGGCCGCCGAAGGCAGACCGGATCTTAACGACTTTGGCTTTTTTAGAGTTGTGGGCAGTGGTGCCGTTATCCGTGACATCACTTTCCATCAAATAAGGTATATTGACGAAACCACGCTGACACAGGCCCCGGCATGGAACACCGCCGTTGGTAACATTGGTCTTATAATAGGCCGTGTAATGCCTGGTGCGCTTCCTGTTACTATGGAAAACGTACACATCACAAGCGTTGCGGGCGCAAATATAGTGCAGGGAACCGCATCCGGCATAACCACATTGGGCCGTACAGTGCTTAACAAAAGACACGGCGGCATGATAGGCTATATACAGGCCGGCGCCACTGTTATCATCAACAATTCTAACGTTTCTATGTACATGCGCTCTGACCCATCAAGTGGCGGCGCGGCACCTGGTTGGACCATAACTGCTGCTACCGGCGGTGTGGTGGGTGTGAACTCGGGTAGAGTTCTTATTAACGCCGAAACACCATATACCGGAACCCGCAACACCATCCGTATGGAAGTACGCGGCGGCGGCCGCCGTACCCACATGGGCGGTGTTATTGGCAGAAACTTTGGCATTAGCTCCGAATCTACAATAAGAAACATTACCGTGCAGGGCAACTTCCGTTCCAGACAAGCGGGCACAGGCGCAACACAATATTCCGCTTCCGGCGGCTTTATTGCTACCAGTGCGTCTACTGTACCCGGTGGTGTATTAATAGAAAACGTAAACCACATCCATGGTACAGCTACCGGTGCAACCGCCCATCTGGGCGTTACTATTGATGCTGCTGACACCAACAACCAAAACGCGGCGGGTGGTATCATCGGTATTGCTGCGCACGCCACCATACGTAATGCTACGTTTAATTCACGTATGCAGTCTCACAGAGATTTGGGTACCATCATCGGTCGCGCTACGGGTACTGTCGTAATTGATAATGTACGCAATGGTGCCGGAGAATTTTTAACCGAAACCGGCAACGCCACGCGCGGTGTGGGCGGCTTTGTTGGCCACATAGCCCCAACAGGCAATGTGTCTATTAACGATGCCATAAACACCAGAACTATCTCTGCATTAAGAGGCCATGTGGGTGGTATTGTTGGCCGCAACCTGGGCAGATTGACAATAACAAACAGCAGTAACGGCATTGCTGTAACTGGCGCGCCTGCTATATCTCAAACTACCACTACTTCTAATACGGAAGGCGTTGGCGGTCTTGTGGGCTTTAGCAATTTTGCTACAATCACCAACAGCACAAACTTTGGTGTCGTCACATCTTCCCGCAGCCACGCGGGCGGTATAATAGGCATTACAGCCGCAACTGCATCTGCCAGAACCACACTGGATAATGTGCATAACCGCGGAACCGTTACACGCCAGCAGATAAATGCCAGGCAGGTGGGCGGTCTTATAGGCTTTGCTCAGTGTGCTATGACACATATAGAAAACAGTGGCAACCATGCCGCTGTAACCGCTGCGCGTTCGGCGCCGGCAAACGGCGTTGCAAACAGAGGCACCGGTGTTAACAACCATATCGGTGGTCTTGTTGGACGCTCTAACCGTGCATTGTTTATAGAAAACAGCACCAACGTGGGTGCGCTTAACAACACAACAAGCAGACCCACGCGTATGGGCGGCTTGGTTGGTGGTAGCTTTGGTCAAACCACGATACTGGGTTCTTCCAACCATGGCAACATAACTTCGCCTCACCAAACCAGCACCAATATAACCACCGCCGCATCCCGTACACGCAGGCACAATGCAGGCAACAACCTTGGCGGTATCATTGGCCGCTTTGAGCCAACTGCCACGGCGGCAATCGGGCGTGTGCTTACCATTACAGATACCATTAACCATGGTGATGTTGGCTTGGACGTTGTTGCTACGCAGATACATCCTGTTAATAACGCGGGCGGTATTTTGGGCCGTGCGCACAATGTAAGAGGTGCCGTGCCATCGGTACGCATGACTAATGTGGAAAACCACGGTATTGTTAGAGCTATAAGATATGTGGGCGGCATAATAGGTATTGCCGACCAACCAAATGTAACCATAACAGGTGCCATTAACACAGGTGCTGTTAGGTCTGCATCTGGCGCGGCTGGTCAAACATCGGCATCCCGCAGAAACAACACCGGCACCGGTGGCGTTGTGGGTCGTGTAAACAGACCTAACTTTAGCCTTATAGAAAGTGCCAACCTTGGTAACGTATACCACACCACTGCTGAGCGCAGAGCCGGCACGGGCGCTGGTTTTGGCGGTCTTATAGGTGACGTGCGCGCTGCATCCGGCACAACCACAATACGCAGCAGCTATAATGCGGGCAGTGTAAGAGCCCACAACACCTGGCGTACCGGCGGCATTGTAGGCCGCAAGGACGGCAGAGGAACTCTTATTTTAGAAAATGTTTACAACATAGGCCCTGTATGGGCAAACGTAACAGTTGGCTCCGGTGCTAACCAAGTAAGAGGCGGCAATGGCATACTTGGTTTCCACAGAAATGCCGCCGCCGCGGGTGTTGTACGTATGTACAATGTATTTAACGCCGGTAACGTGGCAGGCAGACCTATATATGGCGAATCTAATGTGGCGGGCACTATCAGACCCGCAAGGCAAAGATTCCAAAACGTTTATTGGGATACAACCGTGCATACAGGGGCCAACCAGACCCTTGCCGGCGGCATGTCCGGTATACCAACGGATATTTTGACCAGGCATTGCCCAATGACATCAACCCCAACCGCGCCTGTGGCTCTTATGCCCGGACTTAATAACCCTAACGTATGGCGCTCTGGCACCATAAGTATATTTGACGAAGAGCGCGAAGTGCTGCAAAACACATATCCGTTCTTTGCGTGGCAAACAGATGGCCAAATAGAAGAAAACTTTATTTCTACCATCAGACAGACCTTGCCAGCTGGGTCGCCGGTTACAGAATCAGGTCAACCAGCTGCGATTATGGATCTTAATCACGCCATAGCAACAGCAAGGACAGCAAGCTTTACCGGCATACAATTTACGGATGCAAGAATATTTGACCCGTATATTGCCCGTGGTGCTACTGTTACCGGTGCCGGCATAATAGGCCCCGGAACAACAATGCACCCAGCTGCCACAGCGGCAGCCTTCACCAGAACCTTCACCAGAAACGGCATGGCCTCTATGGGTATCATCAACCCCAACGGCGTTGTTGCTTTTGACGTATACGACAGGCCGGATGTTTTGATAGTGCTGGTGCTTGACCAAAACTCTCGCAGATGGAACGATGAGCTTGAGCGTTTTGAATACAATGTGGTAACATGGGCAAATGTCCTGCACGAAGGCGATGTGCCGGACATAACTTTCCCGGGCGGTGCAGCTCTCGAAGATGCCTACGACGGCCACAGGGTAGACGTAACGGCCCTGGGTTTTGCGCCCAACGGCGATTATATCACCTATCAACATCTTGTGGATAACTTTATGCAAATCTTCCTTACCAGGGTAGATATGACCGTCCATTTTGTTATACGTGACGACAGCGCGGCATATGTAAACCTTGGTGGTGTGGCCCAAAGCCCAATACTTGACGCCGCACAAAATGCGCAATTGCAGCGCAGAGACATTAATATTGTGTCAACCACAGCAACCATGCCAAACGCAGCCATGACAGACCGTGAAGCAACCGGCAACGTTGCCAACGTGCATCATTTTGTGATGCATGATGTGCAATGGGGTGATATGCTGCTGGCTACCGCACGCCACTATCACTATGGATATATACAATCTCTTACCTATTACGACATAGTAAACACCCAGCACGAACCCCAGCTGCTTGTGGTAAACATCCCGCTGGAAGACCTGCGTATTGGTTCGTTTAGGCTTCGTTTAATTGAAATAATCCCTGCACTAGAAGGCAGTGATGACGAAGATACCGAACGTATTATACCTTTTGCCGATGGCGCAGAACTGCTTCTTTACGAAAACCCTCCGGGTTTTGATGCTCTTACCGAATGGGATCTTCTGCCCTACACACCGGGCCCTGCTGGTGGTACTCCCGCGTACACAATACGTCTACCAAACCCAACCGTGCGCACAATGTTGCAGGCAAGGGTGCCGGGCTTTAGAGACAGTGATGTGTATGAAGTTGGCGAGCTTATTCAGTTTGGCGAGCTTCCGGAAGGCCAAGAAGACCAAGATCCACCCATGCTGGATATCTTGGATATCTTCATGATACGTGCAAGGGAATTTACCGTGCGCGTGGAAGAACACTTTATAATCCCTGGGACTGATGAAGTTCTCTTAAGACTAATATCAACATCCAGTCTGCATATTGATGAGAGCATCCATAACTGGGTGGATCCACAGCCTACAGAGGAAGGTGTCTTCCGCATAGGCGGCGTTATAGATGGCGACAGTATTTATGCAACTGCACCGGGCTTTGACTCATACACATTTACTTTCGATTTTGAAGAAATCGGATCCGGAGACACCATTACAATTATCCTTGAACGTAATGTGGATGACTTCCTTATGGGCTTTGTGCGCCGTTATGGCGTGGCTGACGTAGAAGCCGCTGGCATTGTGGGCGCGCAAGTTACCGCTATCAATATGCTTGACCCAGAAGCCCCAATACGTACAGTCACCAGTGGTACCGTAGGTTTTTACGAAATAGCGGCACTGCCTGTGGGCACATATTTGGTATTTGCAACCCATCCAAATTATACGCCGGCTCTATCTACCCCAGACCCCGTAACCATGGTTTCGGGCACGGGCGCACTGGCTAATATCTACATGTCGCCGGGCCCCGAAAACTATCCAATGTTTGTAAATGTAATAGATTATGTAACAAGGCAGCCTATAGAAGACGCAACCGTGACCTTTAACAGCACTTCTGTTCCGGCCAGCGGTACTCCTGGGCGCTTTGACCTGATGTTGGTTAACAGAGACACAGGTACCGTAACGGCAAATGCGCCGGGCTATGGCACCGGCACGGCGATGGTGGGCCACGATGTCACTTATGACTTTGTGTGGGCGGATAACCACGTGTTTGTCACAATAGCACTGCGTGAAGCCATAAATAACCTGGAAATTCAAGTCACAAACGGCTCCACCAATGCTTTGCTGACCGCTGCGACCCTTCGTGTTGCACCTAATATCGCCAGTGTGCCGGGCGCAGCCGTAACCGGCAACAATACCGGTGTGTTTACATTAACCCCGGGTTATATTGGCGACATATTAACGGCATGGGCACCTGGTTTTGTGGCAGTGCAGCATACTATAGTCCGCACCGACACAAGCCCTGTCATTATACCGCTTACAGAACTTGAACCCATCGCGACCCTTACTGTAACTGTCAGAGGCCCATTGTCCTCCAGCCCGCTGTTGAACGGCTCCACCTTGACGCTGCCACCATCTTCAACGGCAGTCATCACCGGCAGCAATGGCCAATTTACCGTAACCGGCGCGTATATTAACGAAATATTAAGCGCATGGGCACCCGGTTTTGCCACGGGCACGCACACAATAAGAGATATCGATGCGGCCGCAGGCACAATCGACATAATTCTTACGCAATTTGAGCCTATCGAAACCATTACCGTAAGTGTTGTTGGGCCGGACGGCACCACATTGCTTCCGGGCGCAAGCCTTGCCCCAATTACAGACGTCACCATCACTCCTGTAAGCAACGGCACTTTCACAGTAGTTGGCGCAATCATAGGCCAAACCCTTGTGGCTTCTCACACAGGTTTTGTTACCGAAGACCACGTAATAACCACAGCCGACGCGGTGTCGCGGGCAATTACCATACAACTTAATGTCTTTGCACCGTTTGAACTTATTGTTGATGTAACAAATGCGGCGACAGGCAATACCATAACAGACACAGCAGCAACCCTTGTGGTGCAAGGTAGACCGGAAGCAACCGTAACCAGAAACGCCGACCACACCTTCACCATAACCAACGCTCTTATTACCGATGTACTTGTTGCTAATTCGCCTGGCTTTAACGAAAATACTATCGCAGTAACGCCGGCTCATGCCGCCGCTGGCGAGGTTACTATTCCACTTTCTACCGACTCATTCCACCTCACCATCACCAACACCCCCGCCACTCTCACCCACAACAACCAAATCCTTACCGCCGGTACGGACACCTTGGTTGTCGGCAGTGCCAATGCCGTGCAGTTTGGCACTCCCGTATCCCTCACCCCAGGCACTGTAACCCAAGTACATGAGTTCTTAGGCTGGTACCGTGGCGAAACAGCCGCATCTTTACCACCGGCAGTAGGAACCCATGTGTCTACATTAGATGCATCACGCTTTATACCGGCTGATGTTAATAATGGTGTGCATGAGTTTAACATGCCT